>NZ_BAAASL010000021.1:0-124686 GCF_039532865.1 Streptomyces luteosporeus | reverse complement strand
CCACGAGCGGCCGCGGCGCGGCGGCCCGCGGCGGCGCCAAGGGCGGCCCCCGCCGGAGCCCCGAGGCCGGCGCCCCCGGACGCGACCGGCGCTCCGCCCCGGCCCGCCCCCGCGAGCTCGACGCCAAGATCGAGGAGCGCAACCGGGAGCGGCACAACAAGCCGCAGGTCAAGACGCCCAAGACCTTCGGCGAGCAGGAGGGCGAGCGCCTGCAGAAGGTGCTGGCCCGCGCCGGCATGGGCTCGCGCCGCGCCTGCGAGGAGCTCATCGAGATGGCCCGCGTCGAGGTCAACGGCCGGATCGTCACCGAGCAGGGCCTGCGCGTCGACCCGGAGAAGGACGAGATCAAGGTCGACGGCCTGACCGTCGCCACCCAGTCCTATCTTTTCTTCGCCCTGAACAAGCCCGCCGGCGTCGTCTCCACCATGGAGGACCCCGACGGCCGCCAGTGCCTCGGCGACTACGTCACCAACCGCGAGACCCGCCTCTTCCACGTCGGCCGCCTCGACACGGAGACCGAGGGCATCATCCTGCTCACCAACCACGGCGAGCTGGCCCACCGCCTCACCCACCCGCGCTACGGCGTCCAGAAGACCTACCTGGCCGCCATCACCGGCCCGCTGCCGCGCGACATCGGCAAGCAGCTCAAGAGCGGCATCCAGCTGGAGGACGGCTACGCCCGCGCGGACAACTTCCGCGTCATCCAGCAGACCGGCAAGAACTACCTGGTGGAGGTCACCCTCCACGAGGGCCGCAAGCACATCGTCCGCCGCATGCTGGCGGAGGCGGGCTTCCCGGTCGAGAAGCTGGTCCGCACCTCTTTCGGCCCCATCGCCCTGGGCGACCAGAAGTCGGGCTGGCTGCGCCGCCTGACGAACACGGAGGTCGGCATGCTGATGCGCGAGGTCGACCTGTAGCAGGCCCGGCAGGCGCTGCCCCGGGGCGTGGCCCCGGGCGCACCCTGGGTCCTCGAACGCCGGACGGGCTGCCTAGCAGCCCGTCCGGCGTTTCACGACCACACCGCCAGCCCCGTCGCCCGGCCCTCCGCGTCGCGCTGGATCTCCATCATCCCGTCCACCGCGTCGCGGGCGATGCGGCCGTAGACGTGGGGGAAGAGGGTGCCGGGGGCGACGCCGGGGGGTGGGGTGGGGGCGGCGGGCTCCCAGCGGACGAGGACGCCGAGCTTGTGCTCGTCGATGAGCAGGGCCATCAGCGGGCCCGGCACCTCGCGGTAGAACGCCGTCGCCACGGCCAGCGTGGTCGCCTCGTCCGGGGAGCAGTGGACGAAGCCCTCGTCGGCCAGGGAGGCGGGGGAGTAGGGGCGGTCGGGCACGGCCAGCCAGTCGTCCAGCGGGACCACGTGAAAGATCATGGCTCGTTTCTACCCGACTAGGCTGGGCCGTGTGAGAACCGCGCTTGTCATCGGAACCGGACTGATCGGCACCTCCGCCGCCCTCGCCCTGGCCGCCCGGGGCGTCCACGTGCACCTGAGGGACCACGACCCCGCCCAGGCCCGGACGGCGGCCGCGCGCGGCGCCGGTACGGACCAGGCGCCCGAGGGGCCGGTGGACCTCGCGATCGTCGCCGTGCCGCCGGCGCACGTCGCCGCGACCCTGGCCGAGGCGATCGGCGACGGGGTGGCCCGCGCCTACCTCGACGTCGCGAGCGTCAAGGGCGGCCCGCGCCGGGAGCTGGCGGCCCTGGGCTGCGACCTGAGCCGTTACCTGGGCACCCATCCGATGGCGGGCCGGGAGCGCTCGGGGCCGATGGCCGCGAGCGCCGACCTCTTCGAGGGCCGGCCGTGGGTGCTCACGCCCACCCACGACACGGACACCGAGGTCCTCAACGTCGCCCTGGAGCTCGTCTCCTTCTGCCGCGCGGTGCCCGTGGTGATGGACGCGGACGCCCACGACCGGGCCGTCGCCCTGGTCTCGCACACCCCGCAGCTGGTCTCCAGCCTGGTCGCCGCCCGGCTGGAGGACGCCGACGAGACGGCGGTGCGGCTGTGCGGCCAGGGGATCCGGGACGTCACCCGCATCGCCGCCTCCGACCCGCGCATGTGGGTCGACATCCTCTCCGCCAACCCCGGCCCCGTGGCCGACGTGCTGGCCGCCGTCGCCGGCGACCTGGACGAGGCCGTACGGGCCCTGCGCGCCCTGGACTCCGCCGACGAGGACAAGCGCCTGGACGGCGCCGCCGGTATCGAGGGCGTGCTGCGGCGCGGCAACAGCGGGCGGGCCCGGGTGCCGGGCAAGCACGGCGCGGCCCCGGCCACGTACGAGACCGTCACGGTGCTCATCGGCGACCAGCCGGGCGAGCTGGCACGGATCTTCGCCGACGCCGGCCGGGCGGGCATCAACATCGAGGACGTCCGCATCGAGCACGCCACCGGCCAGCAGTCGGGCCTGATCCAGCTGATGGTCGAGCCCGGCGCGGTGGCCCCGCTGTCGGCCACCCTGCGGGACCGCGGCTGGTCGGTGCGGCAGTAGCGCGGCAGCGGCTGCGCGGGGTGGTCCGGCGAGCCAGTAACCTTGTGTGAGCCCACCGAAGGGCTCACCATCGACCACCCCGTGCACGAGGAAGGTGTCCGACACCGTGGAAACCGCCGCCCGGACCGCCCCGGCCGCTGTCGTCGTCGGCATCGACGGCCCCTCCGGCACGGGCAAGTCCAGCACCTCCAGGGCCGTGGCCGCCAAGCTGGGCCTGCGCTACCTGGACACCGGCGCCCAGTACCGGGCGATCACCTGGTGGATGCTGGCCAACGGCATCGACGTCGACGACGCCGCCGCCGTGGCCCAGGCCGCGGGCAAGCCCGTGATCGTCTCCGGCACGGACCCGTCCGCCCCGACGATCACCGTCGACGGCGAGGACGCCGCCGGCCCCATCCGCACCCAGCGCGTCACCGCCGCCGTCAGCGCGGTCAGCGCGGTGCCGGAGGTGCGCACCCGGCTGACCGAGCTGCAGCGCGCCATCGCCGCCGAGGCCCCGCACGGCATCGTCGTCGAGGGCCGGGACATCGGCACCACCGTGCTGCCCGACGCCGACCTCAAGGTCTTCCTCACCGCCTCGCCCGAGGCCCGCGCGGCCCGCCGCAACGGCGAGCTCAAGGGCAAGGAGGCCGCCGACCTGGCCGCCACGCAGGCCGCCCTGATCAAGCGGGACGCCGCCGACTCCGGCCGCAAGACCTCCCCGCTGGCCAAGGCCGCCGACGCCGTCGAGGTGGACACCACCGACCTCACGCTCGAGCAGGTCATCGAGTGCGTGGTCACCCTTGTCGAGGACAAGCGGTCCGCGTGAGCGAAACGGGAGCCGCCGTCGGGCGGCGGATCGGCATCGGCCTGATGTACGGGCTGTGGAAGCCGCGCGTGCTGGGCGCCTGGCGGGTGCCCACCGCGGGCCCCTGCATCCTGGCCGTCAACCACTCCCACAACATCGACGGGCCGATGCTGATGGGCACCGCGCCCCGGCCGGTGCACTTCCTGATCAAGAAGGAGGCCTTCGTCGGCCCCCTGGGCGCCTTCCTGCGCGCCATCGGTCAGCTGGAGGTGGACCGCTCGGGCGCCGACCGCACCGCGGTCACCCGCGCCCTGGAGGTCCTGGGGCAGGGCGGCGTGCTGGGCATCTTCCCCGAGGGCACCCGGGGCGAGGGCGACTTCGCCGCCCTGCGCGGGGGCCTGGCGTACTTCGCGCTGCGCTCGGGGGCGCCGATCGTGCCCGTGGCGGTCCTCGGCAGCGCCGAGCGCAGGGGCCGGGCCATAGCGGCGCTGCCGCCGCTGCGCAGCGGCGTCGACGTGGTCTTCGGCGACCCCTTCGAGGCCGGCGACGGCACCGGCCGCCGCACCCGCAGCGCGCTGGACGAGGCGACCGTCCGCATCCAGCAGCGCCTCGCCGCCCACCTGGCGGACGCCAAGCGGCTCACCGGCCGCTGAACGAGACTTGAGTAGCGGGCCGTAAGGGTCCGCCGATGAAGAAGAACGAGGAACGGACTTCATGGACGACCAGATCCACACCGGCGACGAGCACGGTGAGCTTGGCGACGCCGAGTACGCGGAGTTCATGGAGCTCGCGGCGCAGGAGGGCTTCGACGCCGAGGAGGTCGAGGGCGCGCTCGGCGAGGCCGGCCACGGCCCGCTGCCGGTGCTCGCCGTCGTCGGCCGCCCCAACGTGGGCAAGTCGACCCTGGTGAACCGCATCATCGGCCGCCGCGAGGCCGTCGTCGAGGACCGCCCCGGCGTCACCCGCGACCGCGTCACCTACGAGGCCGAGTGGGCCGGCCGCCGCTTCAAGGTCGTCGACACCGGCGGCTGGGAGCAGGACGTCCTCGGCATCGACGCCTCCGTCGCCGCCCAGGCCGAGTACGCCATCGAGGCCGCCGACGCGGTCGTCTTCGTCGTGGACGCCACCGTCGGCGCCACCGACACCGACGAGGCCGTGGTCAAGCTGCTGCGCCGGGCCGGCAAGCCCGTCGTGCTGTGCGCCAACAAGGTCGACGGCCCCTCCGGCGAGGCGGACGCCGCCATGCTGTGGTCGCTGGGCCTGGGCGAGCCCATGCCCGTCTCCGCGCTGCACGGCCGCGGCACCGGCGACATGCTCGACGAGGTCCTCAAGGCCCTGCCCGAGGCCCCGGCCCAGACCTTCGGCAACGCCATCGGCGGCCCCCGCCGCGTCGCGCTGATCGGCCGCCCCAACGTCGGCAAGTCCTCCCTGCTGAACAAGGTCGCGGGCGAGGAGCGCGTCGTCGTCAACGAGCTGGCCGGCACCACCCGCGACCCGGTCGACGAGCTGATCGAGCTCGGCGGCAAGACCTGGAAGTTCGTCGACACCGCCGGCATCCGCAAGCGCGTCCACCTGCAGGAGGGCGCCGACTACTACGCCTCCCTGCGCACCGCGGCCGCGGTGGAGAAGGCGGAGGTCGCCGTCGTCCTCATCGACGCCAGCGAGACCATCTCCGTCCAGGACCAGCGCATCATCACCATGGCCGTCGAGGCCGGCCGCGCCATGGTCATCGCCTACAACAAGTGGGACACCCTCGACGAGGAGCGCCGCTACTACCTCGAGCGCGAGATCGAGACCGAGCTGCAGCAGGTCTCCTGGGCCCCGCGGGTGAACGTCTCGGCGCAGACGGGCCGGCACATGGAGAAGCTCGTCCCGGCGATCGAGACGGCGCTGGCGGGCTGGGAGACGCGGGTGCCGACCGGGCGCCTGAACGCCTTCCTCGGCGAGCTCGTCGCGGCCCACCCGCACCCGATCCGCGGCGGCAAGCAGCCCCGCATCCTCTTCGGCACCCAGGCGGGCACCAAGCCCCCGCGCTTCGTGCTCTTCGCCTCCGGCTTCCTGGAGGCGGGCTACCGCCGCTTCGTCGAGCGCCGCCTGCGCGAGGAGTTCGGCTTCGAGGGCACGCCGATCCACATCTCGGTGCGGGTGCGCGAGAAGCGCGGACGCAAGAAGTAGGCGGCGGGCACTGCGGGTCGGCTGGGGGTCCGGGGGTTATCCCCCGGGTGAGCACAGCGCGTTTTCGTAGAACGTCCCCACGGCCCTGGACCCCGCCCGCGGGTCCGGGGCCGTTGTGCGCCCGAGGCGCTAGTAGCCGCCGGGGCGGCCGTCGCGCTGGCCGCCGCCCGGCGGCAGCGCCGGCAGGGCCGCGCGCGGCCGGCCGTGGTGGTACGAGTCCCAGGCGGGGTTGTAGCCGGACGGCCCGTGGTACGCGGCCGGGCCGGTGAGCTGGCCGGCGGGGCCGTACCCGCCCCGGTTCGGGCCGAAGGCCTTGAACGCCAGCTCCTCCTCGCCCGCACGGTCCCCGGGCAGCGCCCGGAACGAACGGCGGTACTCGGCGCAGAGGGCGTCGTAGATCGGGGTCACCGATGCGGTGTGGCTCTCCGCGTAGGCGTCGCGGGGTGGCCGCATGCCGGGGATGGGGTGCGGGTACGAGGACCGGGCTGGTTCGTATGAGTACACATCCCTGCCAACGACCCCGGGGGCCGACGGATGCGGTCCGGGACGCGAATGGGCGGCCGGGACCATACCGGCGGGGTACGGCACGGCGGGGTGCGGCACGTACGGCACGGGCCGGTGGTCGCCGCTCATGTGCCCGCGAGCGGCATCGTCGCACCCACCAGGCGCCCGGCCGCCGCCGCCCGGTCCAGGGCCTCGCGCAGCAGGTCCTCCCGCGGCTGCGCGCCGATCGAGCCCACGGGCGCGGCGAAGACCACCACCCGGCCCGTCTTGTTGACCGCCGCCCGCCACTCGTCGGCCACCTGCATCGCCTGGTGCGCCTGCCACCACGCCTGCGGCGCGGAGCCGGCCGTCGGCGGCTGCAGCACGGCGTGCAGCCGGCCCATGGCCAGCAGCACCGACCAGCCCGGCAGCGGCGCCGGGACCTGCTCGACGTCGGTGACCGGCTGGAAGCCCTGCTCGGTGAGCAGGTCCAGGAAGACGTCGACCGGCCCGGTGGTGCCGGGGCGGGCGATGGGGGTCAGGGGCTCGACCACCAGGGCCGGGTGCACCTCGCCGCCGATGAGCACCAGGCCGCTGGTCACGCCGAGTTCGGCCTGCAGGGGGATCTCGGCCTCGACGCTGCCGGGGCCGTTGCCGGCCTGGATGGAGGCGACCGCGCCCTGCAACTGCTCCTCGGAGACGGGCACCACCTGCGAGGGGATGCAACTGGCGTGCGCGAAGGCCAGAACTGCCGTCTCCTCGCCCACGAAGAGCACGGTGCTGGTGGGCATGTGATCCGAATTGCCGGGGGTGCGGCAGGAGGTGCAGTCGTAGACGTCCGGGGCGTTGTTGCCGCCCAGCAGTCGCTCCGCTTCCTCGTCGCCGATCTCGGCGCGTACCTCGTCGCTGACTTCGAGCATGCGCGGCACAGGTGCTCCTCGAACTTGGGTATCGAAAATCCGATGTAACGAACGCGTCAGGCGAACCGGGCGCAACCCGGCTCGTAAGGAGACAACGGGAGATCCATGGCCTGGGTCACGCCCCGGAAAAGTTCCCGTTGCACCTACCGATTCGTCATCGCTTGGAGCACGACTTGGTGATCAATGCCAACCCCCGGCGGTGGCCCGCGGTCTAACCTCTCAGCAGAGGCGGACCGGGACAGGACGGTCCGCGCACACGGCTGCGTGAGGACGAATGCGCATCTCCTTCCTGATCCACAACGCGTACGCGATCGGCGGCACCGTCCGCACCACGTACACGCTGGCGGGCGTCCTCGCCGAGCAGCACGACGTGGAGATCGTCTCCGTCTTCCGGCACCGCGAGCAGCCCCTGTTCGCCCCCGCCGCCGCGGTGCGGCTGCGCCACCTGGTGGACCTGCGCCGCGGCGGGAGCGCCTACGAGGGCGACCACCCCGAACACGGGCGCCCCGCCGAGGTCTTCCCCCGCGCCGAGGGCCGCTACCGGCAGTACAGCACGCTGACCGACCGGCGCATCGCCGAGCACCTGCGGGGCCTGGACTGCGACGTGGTGGTCGGCACCCGGCCCGGCCTCAATGTGCACATCGCCCGGCAGGCCCGCCGCGGGCCCGTCCGCGTCGGCCAGGAGCACCTCACGCTCGGCACCCACTCCGCGGCGCTCAAGCGCGTGCTGCGCGCCCACTACCCGCGCCTGGACGCCGTCACCACCGTCACCGAGGCCGACGCCCGCACCTACCGCCGGCTGATGCGGCTGCCCGGCGTGCACGTCGAGGCGGTGCCCAACGGCGTGCCCGCCCCCGCGCTCGCCCCGGCCGACGGCAGCGGCAAGTGGGTCGTCGCCGCCGGCCGGCTGGCCCCCGCCAAGCGCTACGACGTGCTGATCCGCGCCTTCGCCCAGGTCGTCGCCCGGCGCCCCGACTGGCGGCTGCGCATCTACGGCGCCGGCGCCGAACGGGCCCGGCTGCGCGCCCTGATCGAGGACCTCGGCCTGTACAACCACGTCTACCTCATGGGCGCGGTCACCCCGCTGGACCCGGAGTGGGTCAAGGGCTCCATCGGTGTCGTCACCTCCAGCCTGGAGTCCTTCGGCCTGACCATCGTCGAGGCCATGCGCTGCGGGCTGCCCGTCGTGGCCACCGACTGCCCGCACGGCCCCGGCGAGATCATCGACGACGGGACCGACGGCCTGCTCGTGCCCGTCGGCGGCCCCGACGCCGTCGCGGCCGCACTGCTCCGGCTCATCGACGACGACGAACTGCGCCGCACCATGGGCGCCGCGGCGCTCGCCGCCTCCGCCCGCTTCGACCCCTGCCGCATCGCCGAGCGCTACGAGGCCCTCTTCACCGGCCTGCTCACGCGCGGCGGCCTGCGCGGCTCCCTGCACCGCACCCGCGGTGCCCTGCTCAGCGGTGCCTTCCGGGCCAAGGACCGGGGCCGCTTGGCCCTGCGGAAGGCGCGTGCCGCATGAAACCGACCTCCACGACCGAGGAGTTCACCATCGTGTCTGCCCCTGCCCCGGCCTTCGACGCGGGGAACCCCAGCGCCGACTGCATCGCGGACTCCGCGGGCGGACTGACCTTCGACCTCGACGCGCCGCACGGCACCGACGCCGCCGCACACTGGTCGGGAGCGCTCGTCCTGCGCCCGCGCGGCGCCGAGGACGAGTCGGCGGACGTCCTGTTGCCGCTCGCCCCCACCGGCGAGGGCCGGCTGCGGGCCGTCCTGCCCAGCACGGTCGCCCTGCCCGAGGGCCGCTGGGACGTGCACGTGGCCAGCGGCGAGGAGCCACCGCGCCGGCTGCTGCCGGGCCTGGCCGACCTGCGCTCGCTCGTCGACCGCCGCCCCGGGCCCAGCACCTCGCCGCTCGCGGTGCGCATCCCGTACGCCACCAGGCACGGCAACCTCTCGCTGCGCAGCTGGCTGCGGGGGCCGCACGCGGAGGCGGGCGACGTGCACGTCGGGGACGGCACGCTGACGGTGTGCGGCACGCTGTACCGGGTGGAGGACGCGGCGGCCTGGCTCGCCGGGGCGGCCGTCGAGGCCCGTCTGCGACGCGACCCCGCCGTCCGCGTGGCGGCCGCCGTCACGGCGGGCGGGGACCAGGACCGTGCGGACTTCTCGGCGGTGCTGCCGTGGGCGGCCCTGGGGGAGCACTGGCACGGTGGGACGGACGTGTGGGACCTGTGGCTGTGCCGCGGGGCGGGGGAGGAGGAGGTACGGATAGCCCGGCTGCTGGACGACGTCGCCGACAAGCGCCACGTTTTCGTCTACCCGGCGCGGAGCCTCTCCACCACTGGTGCCCCTGCCCAGGCGATCCCGTGCTACACGTGTGACAACGACCTTTCGGTGAGGGTGGAGGAGCGCCCTCCGGTGGGGTGAGCACCCGCCCCCGTCACGGTGCCGGCGCCGGCGTTTCCGTGGCGCGCACCGTCTCGGGGTGGTGGAGGTCGAACGCCGGGGACTCCGACCGGATGCGCGGCAGCGTCACGAAGTTGTGCCGCGGCGGCGGGCAGGACGTGGCCCACTCCAGGGAGCGGCCGAAGCCCCAGGGGTCGTCGATTTCCACCTTCCTGCCGTACTTCGCCGTCTTCCAGACGTTGTACAGGAACGGCAGCGTCGACAGCCCCAGCAGGAACGCGCCGATCGACGAGACGGTGTTCAGCGCCGTGAAGCCGTCGGCCGCCAGGTAGTCCGCGTACCGGCGCGGCATGCCCTCGGCGCCCAGCCAGTGCTGCACGAGGAAGGTCAGGTGGAAGCCCGTGAAGAGCGTCCAGAAGTGCATCTTCGCCAGCCGGTCGTCGAGCATCTTCCCCGTCAGCTTGGGCCACCAGAAGTAGAAGCCCGCGAACGTCGCGAAGACCACCGTGCCGAAGACCACGTAGTGGAAGTGGGCGACGACGAAGTACGTGTCGGTGACGTGGAAGTCCAGGGGAGGCGAGGCGAGGATCACGCCCGTCAGGCCGCCGAAGAGGAAGCTGACGAGGAAGCCCACCGCCCACAGCATCGGTCCTTCGAAGGACACGGAGCCGTGCCACATGGTGCCGATCCAGTTGAAGAACTTCACGCCCGTCGGCACGGCGATGAGGAAGGACATGAAGGAGAAGAAGGGCAGCAGCACCGCCCCGGTGGCGAACATGTGGTGGGCCCAGACGACCAGCGACAGCCCCGTGATGCAGATGGTCGCCGCGATCAGCGACCCGTAGCCGAAGATCGGTTTGCGGCTGAAGACGGGGATGATCTCCGAGATGATGCCGAAGAACGGCAGGGCGATGATGTAGACCTCGGGGTGGCCGAAGAACCAGAAGAGGTGCTGCCACAGCAGGGCACCGCCGTTCTGGGCCTCGAAGACCTGGGCGCCGAAGCGCCGGTCGGCCTCCAGCACGAGCAGGGCCGCGGCCAGCACGGGGAAGGCCACCAGGATCAGCACCGAGGTGAACAGCACGTTCCAGGTGAAGATCGGCATCCGGAACATCGTCATGCCCGGTGCCCGCATGCCGATGATGGTGGTCAGGAAGTTCACCGCGCCGAGGATCGTGCCGAAGCCGGACAGCGCCAGGCCCATGATCCACATGTCGCTGCCCAGCCCTGGCGAGCGGGCGTCGCTGCTCAGCGGCGCGTACGCGGTCCAGCCGAACGCCGCGCCGCCCTCGGGCATCAGCAGGCTGGCCACCACGATCAGCCCGCCGAAGAGGTAGAGCCAGTAGGCGAACATGTTCAGGCGGGGGAAGGCCACGTCCGGGGAGCCGATCTGCAGCGGCATGATCGCGTTGGCGAAGCCCGCGAAGGCCGGGGTGGCGAACAGCAGCAGCATGATCGTGCCGTGCGCGGTGAAGGCCTCGTTGAACTGCTCGTTGGTCACCAGCTGCAGCCCCGGCCGGGCCAGCTCGGCGCGCATCAGCATCGCCAGCAGCCCCGCGACGAGGAAGAAGCCGAACGACGTGATCAGGTAGAGGTTGCCGATCTTCTTGTGGTCGGTGGTGGTCAGCCAGTCGACCACCATGCGTCCGGGAGTGCGCTGCCTGGCCGGCCGGGCCGGGCCGGCCGCGGCCTGCGCGGTGTCGGTCCCCATCCGTGCCCCCTGCTGTCTCGTTCCCACTGGGCTCTCGGCACCCGCCATGATGCTCGCGTCGCGGGCGCGGCGCGAGAGTGCCTCGGTGGCGGGAGGCCCCGCACGGCTGCCGGAGCGTCAAATTCCGAATGCTCCGGAGCGGTCGGCGCACCGGAGCCCGGAATTCGAATCGATCATTACCCGGAGCGGACCCCGGAGCGGGAATTCGGGCGGGCCCTCCCGGTGGTCGGCGGCCGCCCTTCAGGAAGCGCCCGGTGAATTCCCCGGCGCGTTTATGTGGAGGCTCTGGGAAGGAAAAGGGAAGGCCCGTACGGGTGATGCGGGCCGGGCAAACTCCCCTGAGTTGTCTGTGACAGAAGTGTGACCAGTGGCGCGCCGGCGGGGACGGACCCCGCCTACCGCGCCCGTCCGCCGCCACCTACGGTGGCTGTCATGGCACCGCTGACGAACCTTCCGAAGGACCCCGACGACGACCCCGAGGGCTACACCGGGCTGCCCGCCGGCCCGGCCGCCGAGCGGGCCCGCGAGCGCGGCTGGACGGACGTGCGCACGCTGCCACCGGGCGCGATCATCACCATGGAGTACCGGGCCGGCCGGCTGAACTTCGAGGTCGAGGACGGCGTCGTACGCCGCTCCTGGAAGGGCTGAGACGCCGGAAGGCGGCCCCGGGACGTCTGTCCGGGGCCGCCTTCGGCGTATGTGCGTGTGTGCGTACGGTGGTGCGTACGACCCTGGTGGGCCGTCAGGCGGCGGCGCGGCCGCGGCCGGCGGCCGGGCCCAGCGGCGCGGTGCGCGGCAGGCGGTCGGCGTGCGGCGGCCGGCGGCTGCCGGTCGGGGTGACCGGCGTGCGCTCGGAGCGGGCCGTGTGCGGCCGGGGCGGCAGGTGCGGCCGGCCGTCGGCGACCCGGGCCGTGGCGCGGCTGCCGGCGCCCACCGGTTCGCGGACCGGGAGGTCGTCGTCGGCCGGGCCCCGCGGACCGCCCAGCGACACCCCCGCGGCGGCCGGCAGTGCGACCGGCAGTGCGGGCACGGCGCGGCGGGCCCGCAGCCGGCGCCAGGCCTCCTGCAGCCAGACGTCGGCACGCGCCATCGCCGGCTCGAACCAGGGCAGGGCCAGCAGCACCAGCAGGCCGGCCGTCCAGCCCAGGGTGACGTCGCTCATCCAGTGCGTACCGAGGTAGACCGTCGTCATCCCCACGCCGAGGGCGAGCAGCGCGGCGCTCACCGAGGCGATGCGGCGCGCGCGGGGGGTGGTGGCCAGGTAGGCCAGGACGCCCCAGGTGACCACGGCGTTCGCGGTGTGACCCGAGGGGAATATGTCGCCGCCGGCGAACATCTCGTTCGAGCCGACCGCGGTGGCGTAGTGCGGGCCGAGCCGGCCCATGCCCAGCTTCGCCGCGCCCACCGTCGCGTTCAGCAGCAGCAGCGAGGTGCCCAGCACCAGCAGCGGGCGCATCGTGCGCAGCTTGTAGGTGCGCCAGCCCAGCCAGGCGGCCACGGCCACGGCGGTCGGTCCGCGCTGGCCCAGGACCACGAAGTAGTCCAGGAAGGTGTGGATCTCCGGCCACTGCTTGTACGGCCGGAAGAGCATGACCTGCCAGTCGAACCGCACCGGCCAGGACGTGGTGAGCACACCGACCACGATCGCCGCGTACACCACGGAGGTCGCCACGAAGATCCCCAGACGGGTCCGGGTCATCCGTGGCGGCACGGCTTCGGTCGGGCGCTCCTCCGCTGGGACGAGCTCGTCGTTGGTACGCACTCAATGGACGTTACATTGCGTGACAGGAGGGTCCGGCCGATCGAGCCGCTTTGTGATGACGATGTGATGTGGAATGCGTCTCAATCGTGCTGCCCGGCATGTTTGGAACAGCCGCATAAGAAAAAGTTAAAGAAGTCCCGGCCGGTTCCCGGTAAAGGCCGGGAAATCTTGAATTGCTTTCCCTGGCGCGGTGTTTATCGGTGATTGACCGAGAGGTTCCCCGGCGTTTGCCCGGCCGCTCCGCGCCACCCGCCGAATTACGATCATGGGGGGCCGGAACCGTGCAGCCAGAACGCGCCGTAGACGGCCGACACCAGCGTCACGGCCGACAACACCGTCACCGCGCGCACCGTCCGTAGCCGGGCCAGCGCCACCGCCAGGGGCAGCAGCAGTGGAAAGGCCGGCAGCATCAGGCGCGGCTTGGAACCGAAGTAGCCCTTCGCGGTGAGCGCCAGCAGCACCACCGTGCCGGTGTACGCCAGCAGCGGCAGCGGCTGCCCCTGCCGCACCCCCTTCACATACAGCAGCACCACCAGCACGACCCCCGCCAGCAGCGCCAGGCCCGCGGGGAAGGCGGGCCCCGCCAGCCGTTCCCCGATGAAGGAGGCGAAGGCCAGACCGCCGTCGAAGCCGTTGCCCCAGCCGCCCTGCACCTCCAGGTAGCCGGTGACGCTGCCGGTGCGCGCCCCGACCCAGGCGACGTATCCCAGCCAGCCCAGCGGGGCCAGCACCGCCCCGGCCAGGACGCGGGCCGCGGGCGCACCCCGCTCCCCGCGGCGGGCCCGCACCAGCTCCAGCGCCGCCCCCAGCCACACGGCCGCGACCACCGCGGCGCCCACCGGCCGGGTCAGCCCGGCCAGCGCCGCCAACGCGCCGGCACCCGCCCACCGGCCGGTCAGCACGCAGTACAGGCTCCACGCGGCCAGCGCCGTGAACAGCGACTCCGAGTACGCCATCGACTGCACCACGCCCACCGGCAGCGCGGCCCACAGGCCCACCAGCGCCAGGCCCGCCCGGCGCCCGTACCGCAGCTCGCCGACGGCGAAGATCCCCCAGGCGGCCAGCAGGCCGGCCACGGCCGACACCACCAGGCCCGCGTCCGCGACCGACAGCGGCGACAGGTGCGAGACCAACCGCTCCAGCCACGGCAGCAGCGGGAAGAACGCCAGGTCGGAGTGGACCCTGCCGCCCGGCAGGTGCAGCGTGAAGCCGTACCCCTGCTCGGCTATTCGGGCGTACCAGACCGAGTCCCAGCGCCCGGAGAGCAGATGGCGGGCACCCTTGTCGTCCGCGAGCCCCCACAGCGCCAGCGCCACCAGGCCCACCGCCCGGATCCCCGCGTACAGCCACAGCGCCGCGGCCGCCCGGCGCAGGGCGGCCGCGGCGCCGGAGCGCGACAGGGAGAGGACGGCGGCCGGGGCCGGCCCGGCCGCCGGTCCGACCGGGGAACGCAGATCACTCACCGATCGATTGTCCCAGGCGGCGCGATGTGCCCCACGACGTGAGAGGCGCCACGTGGGATCCGGCAGGACCTCGCGTACTCTGTCGACTCACTCGCCCCTCTCAACCGCCGGGGCTCTTCCCGACCCCAGGCCCACGGCGGCCGCGAGCGCAGGACACGGAGGTGTGTGGATGTCCGGGACGACCACCGCCGGCCCCCGACGGCCGGTCGGCGTTCCCCGGCAGCGGCGCTCCCGCCGCGCGGACGACCACGGCGGCGCTCTCGCCGGCCGCTGGACCGTGCTCGTCGTCCTCTGCGTCAGCCTGCTCCTGGTCGCCGTCGACGCCACCGTCCTGCACGTCGCGGTGCCGGCCGTCACCGAGGACCTGCGCCCCGGCGCGATCCAGCTGCTGTGGATCGTCGACGTCTACCCGCTCGTGTGCGCCTCGCTGCTGATCCTCTTCGGCACCCTCGGCGACCGGGTCGGACGCCGGCGCGTGCTGCTGTTCGGCTACGCCCTCTTCGGCACCGCCTCCGCGCTCGCCGCCCTCGCCACCGCGCCCGAAGTGCTCATCGCCGCCCGCGCCCTCCTCGGCGCCGGCGGAGCCATGATCATGCCGGCGACCCTGTCGATCCTCCGCCAGGTCTTCCCCGACCGGCGCGAGCGCGCCCTGGCCATCGGCGTGTGGAGCGCCGTCGCCGCCGTCGGCGCCGCGGTCGGACCGCTGCTCGGCGGCTTCCTGCTCGAACACTTCTGGTGGGGCTCGGTCTTCCTCATCAACGTCCCGCTGATGATCGTCAGCCTGCCCGTCGGCCGCTGGCTCCTGCCGGAGTCCACCGGCGAACGCGACGGACCCTGGGACGTCCTCGGCGCCCTCATGGCCGCCTTCGGCCTCTTCGGCGTCGTCTACGGCGTCAAGCACGTGGGCGGCCCCGAGGCCCTCTCGCTGGACACCGTCGTCCCCGCCGGCGTCGGCGCCGCCCTCCTCGTCCTCTTCGTCCGGCGGCAGCGGCGGCGCGCCCACCCCCTGGTCGACCTCACGATGTTCGCCCGGCCCGCGTTCGGCACGTCGGTCGGCTGCATCGTGCTCGCCATGCTGGCCCTCGTCGGCCTCGAACTCATCGCCGCCCAGTACCTGCAGCTCGTCCTCGGCCTGACACCCCTGCAGACCGGACTGCGCCTGCTGCCCCTGACCCTCGCCGCCATGGCCGCCGGCCTCGCCGGCTCCCGCGTCCTGCAGCGCTTCGGGCCGCGCACCATGGTCTGCGCCGGCTTCGTGCTCACGGCCATGGCCGTGCTCTCGCTGACCGCCATGGGCCGCACCGACCGGCCCGCCACCCTCGTCGCCGCCTTCGTCGTCCTCGGCTTCGGGCTGGAGACGACCCTGTTCGGCGCGTACGAGTCGATGCTCAGCGAAGCGCCCGCGGAATCCGCCGGCGGCGCGGCGGCGATCGGCGAGACGTCCTACCAGCTCGGCGCCGGCATCGGCATCGCCCTGCTCGGCAGCGTCATGAACGCGGCCTACGCACCCGGCGTCGTCACCGTGCCGGGAGTGCCGTCGGCCGCCGGACTGGCGGCCCGGCACTCGCTCGGCGAGGCGTACGACGTCGCGGACCGCCTGGGCGGACCGGCGGGCGGCGCGCTGCGCGCGGCGGCACGCGATGCGTTCGTGTTCGGGCTGCATGTGACGCTCGCGGTCAGCGCGGGGCTGCTGCTGCTCGGCGCGCTGGCGGCGTTGCGGCTGCCGCGGGCGATGGACTGCGGGGCGCCTGCGGCGGTCCCGGCAGCGCGCGAGGGCTAGCGCCCGGCACGGGGCGCCCCGTAAGGGGCGCGGGGCAGTGCCGATCTGCGGCTGCCGCCGCGTGGGCGCGACCGGCCACCGACCCCGCGGCCGACGCGGCACCCCGCCTGCGGGCGCGCCGTGGCTGATCGCGCAGTTCCCCGCGCCCCTGCGGGGCGCCCCCGCACTGGACGGGGTGGGTTACTGCGCCGTAACGTCGTCGGCGCACCCGAAGATCACGCCCGCATCCGCCGGAGGCCCTCGTGTTCGACGCCCACGACCCCCTCGGGATCGACGACCTGCTCGGTGACGAGGACCGCGCCATCCGCGACGCCGTACGGCAGTGGGCCCGCGAGCGCGTGCTGCCGCACGTCGCCGAGTGGTACGAGCGCGGCGAGGTCCCCGCCCGCGAACTGGCCCGCGAGCTCGGCGCCCTCGGCGCCCTCGGCATGCAGCTCACCGGCTACGGCTGCGCGGGGGCGAGCGCGGTGCAGTACGGCCTGGCCTGCCTGGAGGTCGAGGCCGCCGACTCCGGCATCCGCTCCCTGCTGTCCGTCCAGGGCTCCCTGGCGATGTACGCGATCCACCGCTTCGGCTCGCAGGAGCAGAAGCAGCAGTGGCTGCCGGCCATGGCGACCGGCGAGGTGATCGGCTGCTTCGGGCTCACCGAGCCGGACCACGGCTCGGACCCGGGCGGCATGCGGACGTACGCCAAGCGCACCCCCGGCGGCGACTGGGTGCTGACGGGCCGCAAGATGTGGATCACCAACGGCTCGGTGGCCGGCGTGGCCGTCGTCTGGGCGCGCACCGACGAGGGCGTGCGCGGCTTCCTCGTCCCTGCCGGCACCCCCGGCTTCTCGGCGCCGGAGATCCGGCACAAGTGGTCGCTGCGCGCCTCGGTCACCAGCGAGCTGGTGCTGGACGAGGTGCGGCTGCCGGCCGACGCGGTGCTGCCGGAGGCCACCGGTCTGCGCGCCCCGCTGGGCTGCCTGAACCACGCCCGGTACGGGATCGTGTGGGGGGCCATGGGCGCCGCGCGCACCTGCTTCGAGACGGCGCTGGAGTACGCGCGCACGCGCGAGCAGTTCGGCAGGCCCATCGGCGGCTTCCAGCTGACGCAGGGCAAGCTGGCCGACATGGCGGTGGAACTGCACAAGGGGATCCTGCTGGCCCACCACCTGGGGCGGCGGATGGACGCGGGGCGGTTGCGGCCGGAGCAGGTGAGCTTCGGCAAGCTCAACAACGTGCGGGAGGCGATCGAGATCTGCCGTACCGCCCGGACGGTCCTCGGCGCCAACGGGATCTCGCTCGAATACCCCGTCATGCGCCATGCGACGAACCTGGAATCGGTGCTGACCTACGAGGGCACCGTGGAGATGCACCAGCTGGTGCTGGGCAAGGCGCTCACCGGCCTGGACGCGTTCCGGTGAGCGCCCGCATCAGCTCTGATTGCTGTGCTTTCCCGGGGGACCACCCCCGGACCCCCGGCCGTTCCCCTCGCCGCATCAGCTCTGATTGAAGAAGCCGCCGTTCGAGCGGCCCACGGGCTCGCCGCTGACGACCTGGTAGTCGGCCGGGGTGAGGAGGAACACCCGGTTGGCCACGCGTTCGATCGAGCCGCGCAGGCCGAAGGTCAATCCGGCGGCGAAGTCCACCACCCGCTTGGCGTCGCTGGGCTCCATGCTCGTGAGGTTGACGATGACCGGTACGCCGGCCCGGAACAGCTCGCCGATGCCCCGGGCGTCCCGGAATCCGTCGGGGGTGACCGTGGCGATGCGGGTGCCCTGCTCCTGGGCGACCTCGTCGGCCACCCGGACCTTGGGGTTGGTCACCCAGGAGTCGCCGGGCCCCTCGTCGGAATCCTCTTCGTAGCCGCCGTAGTAGCCCTCGTCATCGCTGTCGTCGACGAGGCCAAGCCAGGCACTCGCCTTGCGCACCGATCCCATGGACGCCTCCTCTCACACGCGGTGTGTTCCGCCCGCTCCTCTATGGTCGTCCATGATGCGGATGATGTGCCAAGTGGATGGCGGCCATGCGGGGATTTCGTGACGCATCTGGTGCAAAGCGGGTGGCGGTGCGTCAGAAACTCCTATGAGTGGACCGCAGGCGCTGGACCTGGGCATATGCGGCATCGTGCGGGCGAGCGGGCTCCGCCCCGGAACGATTGTCCCCGGTGACTAGGATGCCCGGGCGCATCGACACCACACACGGGGGCACGTTTTGTTCGGGATCATCAGGCCATGCCGTCACCGGCTCTCGGAGAGCATGCGGACGGAGTGGATGGCGCATCTTTGCGGTTTGTGCCTGGCACTCAGGGGCGACCACGGTCAGTTTGCTCGAATAGCAACCAACTACGACGGTCTGGTCATATCGGTACTCGTCGAGGCCCAGTCCGCGGCACCCGCGCCCGGCGGCGCCGGGGCCTGGCGGCGCAAGGCCGGGCCCTGCCCGCTGCGCGGCATGCGCTCGGCGCCGGTCGCCCAGGGCGAGGGGGCCAGGCTGGCCGCCGCGGTCTCGCTCGTCCTGGCCTCGGCCAAGATGCGCGACCATGTCGCCGACGGCGACGGCGTGTTGGCACGCCGTCCCGTTGCCGCGGCGGCGCGCCGCGTCGCCGCCGGCTGGGACCGGGCGGGCGCCCGTACGGGAGCGGAACTCGGCTTCGACACCGCCGTCCTGGTGGACGCGGTGGAGCGGCAGTCCGGCCTGGAGGCGCTGGCCGGCCCGGGGACCTCGCTGCTGGCCGTCACCGAGCCCACGGAGAGCGCCACCGCCGCCGCGTTCGGCCACACCGCCGTCCTGGCCGGCAGGCCGGGCAACCGGGCGCCGCTGGAGGAGGCGGGCCGGCTCTTCGGCCGGCTCGCGCACCTGCTGGACGCGGTGGAGGACCTGTCCGAGGACGCCCGCACCGGGGCGTGGAACCCCATCGCGGCCACCGGCACGCCACTTGAGGACGTGCGGCGGCTGTGCGACGACGCGGTGCACGGCGTGCGGCTCGCGCTGCGCGACGTGGAGTTCGCGAGCAGGAGTCAGGGCCGGCTCGCGCACCTGCTGCTGGCGCACGAGCTGGATCGGGCCGTGGACCGGGCGTTCGGGACGACGTCCGGCGGCGCCTGTGCCGTACGGCACAAGGGAGCCGTACGGCACGAGGGAGCGGGCCCCGAGGCCGCGTTCGGCCCGCCGCCGGTGATGCCGCCGCCGCCCGCACCGCCGGGGCCGCCGCGCCGCAGGCGCGGGCTGATCGCCGGCTGCGCGGTGTGGACGCTCATGTTCTGCTCGTGCCAGGTGTGCTGCAAGGACCCCTACGAGGACCCCTGGACGGGGCAGCCGCGCGAGGGCTGGTGCGCCAAGTGCTGTGACAACTGCGATGGACCCGACTGCGACGGTTGTGACGGCTGCTGCGATTGCTGCAACTGCTGTGGTGACGGTTGCGATTGCTGCGACGGCTGCTGCTGCGACGGTTGCTGACTGCGTAGCGGAGAGCGAGGGGAGGGGCGCGGCCACCGGCCGCGGGCGCGAAGGCGGCGGGAGGCGCCGCGCGGGGCGGCGTCAGCCCGTACAGGAAGCCGTACAGGAGGCGGACCACACCCGGCCGAAGTCGATGTGGTCCCGGGTGACGAGCCGCAGCCGAGAGCGCATGGCGCAAGTGGAGCAGGCATCCGCTTGCGCCGTCAACCGCCGTTCCGCCGCTGTGAGACGCACCGTTCACAGTGCGGGACGCGGTTGACAGTCCACCCGCGCCCCGCCGTAGCCTCGGCACCCGGCCGTGCTGAGGGGCGCGGCCCGCGCGAAGGCGACCGACCACCCGTCCGGTCCCGCACCCACGGAGCCTTCGCATGCCCCCGCACCCCTTACGCCCGGCCGCAGCCCCCCGCCTCGCCCTCGTCGGCACGGGCCCCCGCGGCACCGGCCTCCTCGAACGCATCGCCGCCAACGCGCCGGAGCTCCTGCACGGTTCGCCGCTCGACCTGCACCTCGTCGACCCCTACCCGCCCGGCGGCGGGCGCATCTGGCGGCGCGAGCAGTCCCCGCTGCTGTGGATGAACTCCCACGCCGAGGACGTCACCATGTACACCGACGAGAGCGTCGCCTGCGCCGGGCCCGTGCGGCCCGGCCCCTCGCTCGCCGAGTGGGCAGCGCTCGTCCGGGACGGCGGGCCGGGTGCGGAAACGATCCGCCTCGATCCGGGCACGGCCGCCGACGTACGGGCGCTGCACCCCCGCGACTTCGCCGGCCGCCGGCTGCAGAACGCCTACCTGTCCTGGGTGTACGAGCGCGCCGTCGCCGCCCTGCCGCCCGGCGTCGCCGTCCACCGGCACCGCCGCCGCGCCGTCCGCCTCGACCGGGCACCCGACGGCCGGCAGCGCCTGTGGCTGGACGGCGCCACTGCACCTCTGCTCGCCGACGTCGTCGTCCTGTGCCTCGGCCACCTCGACGCCGAACCCGACCCCGCCCAGCAGGCCCTCGCCCGCTTCGCCGCCGCCCACGACCTGACCTACCTGCCACCGCAGTTCACCGCCGACAGCGACCTGCGCGCCCTGCGCCCCGGCGAGCCCGTCCTCGTACGCGGCTTCGGCCTCGCCTTCACCGACCTGATGGTCCTGCTGACCGAGGGCCGCGGTGGCCGCTTCACCCCCGACGGCCCCGGCCGCCTCGCCTACCGTCCCTCCGGCCGCGAACCCGTGCTGTACGTCGGATCGCGGCGCGGCGTGCCGTACCGGGCGAAGATCGGCTACCCCTGGGACGGCGGACCGCTCACGCCGCCCCGCTTCCTCGGCCCCGCCCAGGCCGAGCAGCTGCGCCGGCTGCCCCGGGACCCCGACCTCCACCGCGACCTGCTGCCGCTCGTCGCCAAGGACCTGGGGTACGCCCACTACCACCGCCTGTTCACCGCCCACCCCGAACGCACGCGCACGCCCTGGCACGCCTTCGCCGAGACGTACGCCGCGAGCCCGCCCGGCAGCGCGGAACTCGACGCCCTGGTGGCGGCGTCGGTGCCCGACCCCGCCGACCGCTTCGACCTCGCCGCGCTCGACCGGCCGCTGGCGCTGCGCACCTTCCCCGACCCCGCCACCCTGCAGGAGGCGGTGCGCACCCACGTCGAGGCCGACATCGCCCGCCGACAGGACCCGCGGCACAGCCCCGACTTCGCCGTCTTCCTCGCCCTGCTGTCCCTCTACGGACAGCTCGGCAGCGCCGGCGGCCCCGCCTGGCACGGCTTCTTCAGCTACCTCGCCTCCGGGCCGCCCGCGCCGCGGCTGCGGCAACTGATGGCACTCTCGCGCGCCGGAATCGTCCACTTCCTGGGAGCGGACCCCGTCTTCACGACGGACCGGGAGGACGGGGTCTTCCGTGCCCACGCCCCGAGCGTGCCCGGGCACGTGGTACGGGCGCGGGCCCTGGTCGAGGCGCGCGTGCCGGAGCCGACCGTGGAACGGTCCCGGGACCCGCTGCTGCGGAGCCTGGCGGCGAAGGCCACCGGGCGCGGACTGCTCGCCGTCGACCCCGCCGACGGGCGGGTACGGCCCGGGCTCTACGCGCTGGGCCCCTTCACGGACGCGGGCGGCACGGGGGCGGCGTTCGCCCGGCCGGGGACGAACGCGGTGGCGTTCCGCCAGAACGATGCGACGGCGCGGGCGGTGCTTGCGCTCATGGCCTGCGGCGCCGGCCCCGACCCCACCCTTTCACCGTTTCCCGGGGCTCCGCCCCGAGCCCCGGACCGCGCTCCGCGCGGTGTCCTCAAACGCCGGACGGGCTGATTTCGGCATCCGCCGGTGGGCACAAACCGGCCCACCGGGCAGCAACCACCCCCGTACCCACCGAGGAGCTCACGTGTCAGTGCCAACCCGCCCTCTCCACCTCGCCGTTGCTCTCGACAACGTCGCCGCCTCCACGGCGGAGCCGTACGTACGTGCCGCCCGGCTCGCCGAGCGGGGCCGGTTCGACTTCGTCACCCTCGACGACTCCTTCGCGGCCCCCGGCCGCGGACGCGGGCGGCTCGATGCGCTCGCCGTGCTGGCGCGCGTCGCGCCCGTCACCGAGCGGATCGGGTTGGTGCCCACCGTCACCACCACCCACACCGAGCCGTTCCACGTGTCGTCCGCCGTGGCCACCCTCGACTGGGTCAGCCGGGGCCGGGCCGGGTGGCAGGTGGGGGTCTCGTCCTCCGAGGCCGAGGCCCGTGCCTTCGGGCGGCGGCCCGCGCCGTCGCCCGCCGAGGCGTGGCGGGAAGCGGATGCGGTCGCCGACGTCGCCGCCCGGCTGTGGGACAGCTGGGAGGACGACGCGGAGATCCGTGACGTGGCCACCGGCCGCTTCGTCGACCGCGGCAAGCTGCACCACGTCGACTTCGAGGGCCCCGGCTTCCGCGTGCGCGGTCCGGCGATCGTGCCGCGGCCGCCGCAGGGCCACCCGGTCGTCGTGGTCGACGCGACCGCCCCGCAGGCCCGGGAGGCCGCGGTGCGGCGCGCCGACGTGGCGTACGTCCGCCTGCCCCGCACCCGTGGCGCCGAGCGGGTGCGGGCCGCCGCGGAGGAGTTACGGCGCCGGGCCCGTGCCCACGGCCGGGACCCGGGGGCGCCGGCCGGCCGCCTCGTGGTCCTCGCCTCGCTGCCCGTGGCGCTGCACACGCCCGCCGACGCCGTGGCTCTGGCCTCGCTGCTCGGCTCCTGGTACGCGGACGGCGTGGCCGACGGCTTCCACTTGAGGCCCGAGCGGCCCGGTCGTGACCTCGCGCTGCTGGTGGATGCGACCGTGCCCGTGCTGCAGCACCGCGGTCTGCTGCGGGTGTTCTATCCGGGCGCCACGTTGCGCGAGCACCTGTGCCTGGCCCGTCCTGCCAACCGTTACGCGCGCACGGGGGAGTCCGCATGAGCCGGCAGCTGCATCTGGCCGCCCACTTCCCGGGCGTGAACAACACCACCGTCTGGCAGGACCCCCGCTCGCCCAGGGGCAGTCAGATCGACTTCTCCTCCTTCGCGCACGTGGCGCGCGTGGCGGAGCGGGGCCGGTTCGACTTCTTCTTCCTCGCGGAGGGGCTGCGGCTGCGCGAGCACAAGGGTGCCGTGCACGACCTGGACGTGGTCGGCCGGCCCGAGTCGGTCACGGTGCTCGCGGCGCTGGCCGCCGTGACCGAGCGGCTGGGGCTGGCGGCGACGGTCAGCGCCACCTTCAACGAGCCCTACGAACTCGCCCGCCGCCTGGCGTCGCTGGACCACCTCAGCGCCGGCCGGGCGGCCTGGAACGTGGTGACGACCTCCGACGCCTTCACCGGCGAGAACTTCCGGCGCGGCGGCTACCTCGACCACGCCGACCGCTATGTCCGCGCCGCCGAGTTCCTCGCCCTGGCCCGTGGGCTGTGGGACTCCCGGGCGCCCGGCGGCGGGGGGCGCCCCTTCGCCCATCGCGGGCGGCACTTCACGGTCTCCGGGGAGTTCGACGTGCCCCGTTCGCCGCAGGGGCATCCCGTGGTGATCCAGGCCGGTGACTCGGAGGAGGGCCGGGAGTTCGCCGCCTCCGCCGCGGACGTCGTCTTCACCCGGTACGGCACCCTGGAGGCCGGCCGCGCCTTCTACACCGACGTCAAACGGCGCCTGGCCGCGTACGGCCGGCGGCCGGAGCAGCTGAAGATCATGCCGGGGGTGACCTTCGTGCTCGGCGACACCGCGGCCGAGGCCCAGGAGCGGGCGCACGCCCTGCGCGAGCAGCAGATCTCCCCGCAGACCGCGCTGCTGACGCTGGAACAGGTCTGGGGCCGCGACCTGTCGGGCCTCGACCCCGACGGGCCGCTGCCGACGTGCGACCCCGATCCGCAGGGCCGGCTCGCCCAGGGCCGGGTGGCCCTGGGCGACCCCTTCGCCGTCGTCGCCCGGTGGCGTGCGCTGGCGGAGGCGAAGGGACTGTCCGCCCGGCAGACCGTCATCGAGGCGACCGGCCGCCAGTCGTTCATCGGCACGCCGCAGCACGTGGCGGAGGCGATGGCGCAGTTCGTGGCGGCCGGCGCGGCCGACGGGTTCATTCTCGTCCCGCAGCTCACCCCGGGCGGGCTCGACGAGTTCGTCGACCGTGTGGTGCCGCTGCTGCAGGAGCGGGGCGTCTTCCGCGAGGAGTACACGGGCCCGACACTGCGGGACCACCTCGGGCTGGAGGTGCCGGTGTGGAAGGGTTGACCGTCATGAGCACGAGCGAGGCGCACCGGCAGTGGCAGCAGTGGTGCGAGCAGCGCACCGGGACGGTCGCGGCGCCGTACGGGCCGCTGTCCCTCACCGGGACGCACTGGCTCCCCGACCTTCCGGACGGTCGGATCCCGGCCATTCCCGGGCAGTGGAGCGAGGCGCCCGAGGGGGACGGGGTGCTGCTGCGCGCCCGCACCGAGGACGATCTGGTGGTGGACGGCAAGCCGTTCACGGGCGAGACGGTCCTGGCCGCCGACCCCTCCCCGGAAGCGGCCAAGGTCGCCTCCGGCGAGCGGAAACTGCTGGTCATGCACCGGGAGGGGGTGTGGGCGGTGCGCGTCTTCGACCCGGGCTCCGCCCGCCGCCGGGCGTTCGCCGGCATCGACGTCTTCCCCTACGACGAGCGCTGGGTGCTGCCGGGGCGCTTTTGCCCGTACGAGCGCGACCAGCGGATCACCGTGGAGAACGCCGACGGGCGCGCGCGGGGCCTGGCCCTCGCCGGCGAGCTGGTCATCGGCCCCGCCGCGCCGGACGGGGCCCCCGCCGGCGTACCGCACGGCCGGGAGTTCGCGCTGCGGGTGGCGGCGGAGGCCGACGGCGCGCTGTGGGGCGTCTTCGCCGACGGCACCAGCGGGGTGTCCGGCTACCGCTTCCGCTTCCTGCGGCCGGGCGTCCCGGACGCCGACGGCCGGCTGACCGTCGACCTCAACCGCGCCCTGCTGCCGCCGTGCGCCTTCGCCGACCACTTCATCTGCCCCCTCCCGCCGCCCGGCAACCGGCTGCCGTTCGCCGTCGAGGCGGGGGAGCGGAACCCGCTCGCACACTGATGCGTCGAACCGCCGGACGGGGCCGCCCCGCCGTGGACGGGGCGGCGTCCCGCGGACCCCGGCGGCGGGAGAAGCAGCCGGGGCGCTTCGGTGTGCGCGGGGGCGCGTCCGAAAGGAGCCCTTGCGCCGCGCGGTGCGGCGCCCGAATACTCCCGAACAGCGCTTGTCAGGGGCACGACGAAAGCGGAATGCGCCGTGCCCTTCGGCCGCGCCTCACGGGGCCGCCCACCGCGGACCCCCGACCCCACTCGGGAGGACATACGTGAGGATCAGGCGCACCACCCCCCGCAGCACCACCGCCCGGCGCGCCCGGGTCACCGCCGTCGCAGCCGGCCTCCTGGCCGCCTCCGCACTCGTCTCCACCCAGGCCCGGGCCGAGCCCGCCGCCGCCACGAGCGCGGCGGCGCTCACCGCCGCGACCTCGGCCGTCGAGAGCGCCGACGTTCCCGGCACCGCCTGGTACGTGGACGACACCGGCCGCACGCTCGTCGTCACCGCCGACGCCACCGTCCCGGCCGCCGGCCTGGAACGCATCAGACAGCAGGCGGGGCGTGCGGCCGGTGCCCTGCGCATCGAGCGCACCCCCGGCACCTTCCGCCCGCTCCTCGCGGGCGGCGACGCCATCTACGCCCCGACCTGGCGCTGCTCCCTGGGCTTCAACGTGCGCAAGGGCAGCACCTACTACTTCCTGACCGCCGGGCACTGCACCCAGGGCAAGCCGGCCTACTACACCAACGCCGGCCACACCACCAGCATCGGCCCCACCACCGGCACCAGCTTCCCCGGCAACGACTACGGCATCGTGCAGTACACCAACGGCTCGCTCCCGCACCCCAGCGAGGTCGACCTCTACAACGGGCGCACCCAGCGCATCACCGCCGCCGGCAACGCGAGCGTCGGCCAGAGCGTCCAGCGCAGCGGCTCCACCACCAAGGTGCACGGCGGCAAGGTCACCGGGCTCAACGCCACCGTGAACTACGGCAACGGCCAGATCGTGCGCGGCCTGATCCAGACCAACGTGTGCGCCGAACCGGGCGACAGCGGCGGCGCGCTCTTCGCCGGCTCCACCGCCCTCGGCCTGACCTCCGGCGGCAGCGGCAACTGCACGTCGGGCGGCACGACCTTCTTCCAGCCGGTCACCAAGGCGCTCAGCGCCTACGGGGTGAGCATCTTCTGACCCGTCCGACCTGACCGCGAGCGTGCATTCCGCCCTTCCCCACGCCCGCCTGCGGCCAGCAGCAGGCCGAGCCCCCGGCATCCGCGCCGGGGGCTCGACCGTGCCCCGGCACGGGCATACCGTGGACGTAACAGCGGACCTTGTACGCGTGTACGCAGGGGGTCGAAATGCTCGAAGACCTCGTGGTGGCGTTGGTGTCGGCCGGCTCGGCCGCGGTGGTGTGCCTGACGGCCTCCGCCCGAGTGGTCAAGCAGTACGAGCGCGGCGTCGTGCTGCGGCTCGGGCGGCTGCGCTCGCAGATCCGGCAACCCGGCCTCACCCTGATCGTTCCGTTCGTCGACCGCCTGCGCAAAGTGAACATGCAGATCGTCACGATGCCCGTCCCGGCCCAGGAGGGCATCACCCGCGACAACGTCACCGTCCGGGTGGACGCGGTCGTCTACTTCAAGGTCGTCGATCCCGCCGAGGCCGTCATCCAGGTCGAGGACTACCGCTTCGCGGTCTCCCAGATGGCCCAGACCTCGCTGCGGTCGATCATCGGCAAGAGCGACCTGGACGACCTGCTCTCCAACCGCGAGAAACTCAACCAGGGCCTGGAGCTGATGCTCGACAGCCCCGCCGTCGGCTGGGGCGTCCACATCGACCGGGTCGAGATCAAGGACGTCTCCCTGCCCGAGACCATGAAACGCTCCATGTCACGGCAGGCCGAGGCCGAGCGCGAGCGGCGAGCCCGCGTGATCAACGCGGACGCGGAGCTGCTGGCGTCGAAGAAGCTCGCCGAGGCCGCGGCGACGATGTCCGCCCAGCCCTCCGCGCTGCAGCTGCGGCTGCTCCAGACGATCGTGGCCGTCGCGGCGGAGAAGAACTCCACGCTGGTGCTGCCCTTCCCGGTGGAGCTGCTGCGCTTCCTGGAGCGCGCGGGCCGCGAGGCGCCGCAGGCCGCGCAGCGGCCGGAGGCGGAGCCGACGGCGCCGCCGGTGCGGGGGCCGGTGCCGGTGGAGCCGGTGCCGCTGGAATTCGGGCACGTGGAGGCGGGGCGTCCGCAGTCCGAGACGACCGAGGCGAATATCGGACACGCCTGAGAAGGGCGCCTGCGGCGGGCCGAGCCCCGGCCCCGCCCCCTCCGGACGGGCTGACTTTGTCAGCCCGTCCGGCGTGTGAGGACACCCGGCGCACGCCCACGGCGCACGCATGGGCATGCGCGCGACCGGAAGTCGCCCTTGTGCACTCCCTTGCCCGGTCGGGACACTCGACGGACCAACTTGGCATGGACGCGACCTCCAACGGGGGTGCGGCTGTGTCGTACGTCCTCCGGGCCCGGCCGATCCCGACCGACGGGTCCCACCCCCCACTGGAGGTGCCGAGTTGAAGATCCGTCGGTTGCCCGTGCGGGCCGTCCTGGCGGGAGCGGCGGCCGCCGTGCTGGCCGCCGTCACCCTCGCCCCGCACCCCGCCGCGGGGGCACAGCCGTGGCAGGCCCGGCTGGACGAGGCCCGGCGCATCCTGGACGCGCGGGCCGCCATTCCCGGCACCGCGTGGATGACCGACCCGAGAACGCACCGCGTCGTCGTGACCGCCGACAGCACCGTCAAAGGGGCGAAGCTGACCCGGCTCAGGGAGGTCGCCTCCGGTCTCGGCGAGGCGGTCACGGTGCGCTCGATTCCCACCCGGCTCACCCGTTACCTCGCCGGGGGCGAGGCGATCTGGGGCGGCTCGGCCCGCTGCTCCGCCGGGTTCAACGTGGTCAAGGACGGCCGGCCGTACCTGCTGACCGCGGGCCACTGCGGCAAGGCCGCGAACGTGTGGGCGGCGGTCCGCGGCGGGTCGCAGATCGCGAAGACGGTCGCCGCCACGTTCCCCGGGCACGACTACTCCCTCGCCGAGTACACCGCCGGTGTCGCGCATCCCGGTGCGGTGATGCTCTCCGGCGGCCGTACGCAGGCGATCCGGCAGGCCGCCGCGGCGCACGTCGACGAGCCGGTCTCCCGCAGCGGTTCGACCACCGGCGTGCACACCGGCAAGGTCACCGGTCTCGACGTCACCGTCAACTACCAGGAGGGCCGCGTCGACGGCCTGATCCGTACCGATGTCTGCGCGGAGCCCGGCGACAGCGGCGGCCCGCTCTTCGACGGCGACAAGGCGATCGGCCTGACCTCCGGCGGCAGCGGCAACTGCACGCAGGGCGGGGAGACCTACTACCAGCCGGTGCCCCAGGCGCTGCAGGCCTACGGCGCGTCCCTGGAGACGGGTACGGGCTGAAGGCCCGGCGGCCCCCACGAACAGCGGCCCCCGGACACACCTCCACGGTGTCCGGGGGCCGCGCCCACGCCGGGCCGGTCAGAACTCGAAGACCAGGCCCTTGCCCGCCTTCAGCTCGCACGGGTTGGCGAAGGTGTGCTCGTAGTTCACCCGGCGGCCCTCCCACACGCCCTGGGCGGTGACCACGCTCGGGTTCCACTCCCGGGTGCAGAACGTGCCGTCCTTGATCCTGGTGACCTTGGTGAAGTCACCGCCCGCCTCACGCAGTTGCGTACAGGCGCCCTGGGTGTTCGGGTGGGAGCCGCTGGGCTTGGGCGTACAGGTGAGCGTCACCGCGCGCTGCACTCCCGAGGCGACCGCGGAGTCGCCCTGGCCGATGGTCAGTACGAGCGCTGAGGGCGCGTACAGACTCTGCGTCTGTGCCGCGGGTATGGGCGTGGGGGCGGCGCTCGCCGACGTTCCGGCTGCCATCAGGCCGCCCAGCGCCACCGCGGCTCCCAGCGCGAGTCCCCCAGTGATGTACCGCATTCCGAACACTCCCTTGCTCGTGGCTGCAGATAACGGACGGCAGTCTTGCTCAACTCGCGCATGAACGCACTCTCATCGAACACTTTCAGTCGCCGCGCGAGGACCCTGTGTAGTGGAGTGCTGTGGCTGGATTTCTGCCCGCTCCTGTGGCCGGGTGATCTCCCCGGGGCGTCGCGCGAGTGCTGGGGGTGCGCTCGCGCCCGGCTTGGGAGGGAAGCGGGGGAAGCAATGTTTCAGGCGTGTTGACCTGCAGGGATTCCTTGAATTCTCTGACGAATTATCAAATAAACCTGAGAAAACACGACTTGTGGCAGCGTTGACCATTGGATCTAATGTCCTGCAAGCCGGTCCGCGGAGGCCTCGCGGGGTCCGGCCGAAAAGGGCGCGCCCGGTTGCTCGTGCGACGGCCGGGGTGGTCGTGGCGTGCCGCAGCAATGACCGAAGACCGCTCTAACCGACCGTTCGGTCTGCCGTTTCGGGCGGGGCCGGGGGCCCGCCCGGCCCGGGGCCGGCACTCGTGGAGGGGACGGGTGGCGGCCCCGGGCCCTCACTCCGGCGCGGGGCCGCGCGAGCGTCGCAGGGCCAGGCCCAGGGCGACCAGCGTGCCCGCCACCGCCCACCCGGACAGCACCAGCAGCGGGCAGGTCAGCCCGTTGCCGTGGAAGTACGCGAGGGAGCGCGCCGACCAGGTGCCCGCGCCCGGCGGCAGCGCCGGGCCGATGGCCCGCCAGAACGGCGGCAGCAGGGGGTAGGGGTAGGCGCCGCCCGCGCTGGGATTGCCCAGCACCACCACCAGCGCGATCGCCAGCCCGATGCCCACCACCCCCGCCAGCCCCTGCAGGGCGAGGGTGAGCGCACCGACCGCGAAGACCGTCAGGGCACCCAGCCCCCACAGCCCCGGCAGGCTGCCGGGCAGTGCGTCCAGCACCGGCCCGGCGATCACCGCACCCAGCAGTCCTGCCGCGATGGCGTAGAGGGCGAGGACGCCGAGCCGGATCAGCGCGCGGTGCGTGTTGGCGGGCCGCGCCCCGGCGCTGATGGCGAGGATCGCGGCGCACAGGTAGCCGCCCACGCACCAGCCGACCGCCAGGTAGAACGAGGTCAGCCCCCGGGCGTCGCCGGCCGCCGCCGGGGCCACGTCGACCACCCTCAGTGCGCGCTGCTGGGCCCGTTCGGCCCGGGTGAGCACCGCCTCGGTGGCCTGGGCCAGCGAGGCGCCGGCCCCGCCGGCGACCAGGAGGGTGTCGGTGGTGCCGCGCGGGTCGACGATCAGCGCGGCGTCCAGCTCCCGCTCGCCGATCCGCCGCCGCGCCGTCGCCTCGTCGGGCACCGCGGTGGGCTCCAGCGGGTCCCCGGGCAGCGCCCCCAGCTGCCGCACGACCTGCGCCGCCACCGGGGCGGGTGCGACCACGCCGAGGGAGACGTCCGCCGGCTTCGGCCGGTGGAAGGCGCCGACGTAGGAGGCGATGAACGCCAGCTGCAGCACCAGGGTGCCGATCACCAGGGCGGCCGCCCGGCCCGTGACCGCGCTGCGGACCTCCCCGAGGAACCGGGTGGTGCCACCGGGGCCGTGCACCATGCGCCGCTCCTTGCTCGCTGCGTCTCTCGCTGCCGTCCTGCGGTCGTCTCGCCGCCGTCCCGCCGCCGCTCCCCGCCGCCCAGCCTGCGATCGCGGGCGGCCGCGCGCAGGCCGGGCGGGCCGTTCGGGTGGCCGGAGGCAGGCCTCGCACGGGATTCGTACGAACGTTCGAGAAGTGGTTTATGGTGGTGACAGGGAGGGCGAAAGGATTCGGCCATGGAGTGAGCGCGAGCGGCAGGAGGTGCGACGGCTGTGGCGGTCCCCGCGTTCACACACCTGCACACCGTCTCGGGCTTCTCGATGCGCTACGGCGCCACGCACCCCGAGCGGCTGGCCGAGCGCGCCGCCGAGCGCGGCCTGGATGCGCTCGCCCTGACCGACCGCGACTCCCTGGCCGGCGCCGTGCGCTTCGCCAGGGCCGCGGCCAGGGCCGGAGTGCGCCCGCTGTTCGGCGTGGACCTCGCCGTACGCGACCCGCTGCCCGAGCCCGGACCCGCCGCGGCGCGCCGCCGCACCCCCGCACGCGGCGGGGCCTTCGTCGACGAGTCCGCCCCCCGCGCCGTCTTCCTCGCCCGCGACGGCGCCCGCGGCTGGGCCGCCCTGTGCGGCCTGGTCTCCGCCGCCCACGCAGGCGCCGCCGAACGCCCCGGGCTGACCCGCACCGACCTGGCCGGCGCCGCCGAGGGCCTGCGCACCCCGCTGACCGTGCTGCTCGGCCCCGGCTCCGAGGTCGGCCGCGCCCTGGCCGCCGGCCGCCCCGACCGCGCCGCCCGGCTGCTCGCGCCCTGGCGGGAAATGTTCGGTGACGCCCTGCGGCTGGAGGCCGTCTGGCACGGCCGCACCGGCACCGGCCCCGGCTCCCTGCGGCTCGCCGCCCGCACCGTCGGCTTCGCCGCCGACCAGGGCGTACGCGCCGTCCTCAGCAACGCCGTCCGCTACGCCGACCCCGGCCAGGGACCCGTCGCCGACGTCCTGGACTCCGCCCGCCTCCTGGTGCCCGTCGACCCCCGCCGGCCCGAGCACCACGACGGCGGCGAACGCTGGCTCAAGGACGGTGCCCGCATGGCCGACGTGGCCGCCCGCATCGCCGAGGCCGCCGGCCAGGGCCGCACGGGCGCCCACCGGCTGCTCGCCGCCACCGAGGAGAGCGCCGCCGCCTGCCTGGTCGACCCCGAGGACGACCTGGGCCTGGGCACCGTCCACTTCCCCGAGCCCCACCTCGTCGGCGCCGACCGCCGCACCGCCGCCCGTGTACTGCGCTCCCGCTGCGCCGCCGCCATGGTGCGCCGCGGCCACGACCGCGACCGCCGCTACTGGGACCGGCTGGAGGAGGAGCTCGCCATCATCGAACAGCGCGGCTTCCCCTCGTACTTCCTGACCGTCGCCCGGGTCGTCGACGACACCCGCGCCCTCGGCATCCGCGTCACCGCACGCGGCTCCGGCGCCGGCTCCCTCGTCAACCACCTGCTCGGCATCGCCCACGCCGACCCCGTCGCCCACCACCTGCTGATGGAGCGCTTCCTGTCCACCCGGCGGGCCGCGCTGCCCGACATCGACATCGACGTCGAGTCCGCCCGCCGCCTGGAGGTCTACCGCGCGATCTTCGAACGCTTCGGCGAGGACCGCGTCGCCACCGTCTCCATGCCCGAGACCTACCGCATCCGGCACGCGATCCGCGACGTCGGCGCGGCCCTCGGCATGGCACCGGCCGAGGTCGACCGGCTCGCCAAGGCCTTCCCCCACATCCGCGCCCGCGACGCCCGCGCCGCCCTGGCCGAACTGCCCGAACTGCGCGCCGTCGCCGCCGAGGACCACGGCCGGCTGTGGGAACTGGTCGAGGCCCTCGACGGGCTGCCCCGCGGCATCGCCATGCACCCCTGCGGCGTACTCCTCTCCGACGCCTCACTGCGCGCCCGCACCCCCGTCGTGCCCACCAGCGGCGAGGGATTCGCGATGTCGCAGTTCGACAAGGACGACGTCGAGGACCTCGGCCTGCTCAAGCTCGACGTCCTGGGCGTGCGGATGCAGTCCGCCATGGCCCACGCCGTCGCCGAGATCCACCGCGCCACCGGCCGCCGCATCGACCTCGACGACCCCGCACAGGTGCCGCCGGGCGACCAGCGGACGTACCGGCTCATCCGCTCCGCCGAGACCCTCGGCTGCTTCCAGATCGAATCGCCCGGCCAGCGGGACCTGATCGGCCGGTTGCAGCCCGAGAACTTCCACGACCTCGTGGTCGACATCTCCCTCTTCCGGCCCGGACCCGTCGCGGCCGACATGGTCCGCCCCTTCATCGCCGCCCGGCACGGCCGCGCCCCCGCCCGCTACCCGCACCCCGACCTCGCCGAGACCCTCGGCGAGACCCACGGCGTGGTCGTCTTCCACGAGCAGATCATCGAGATCCTGCGCATCATGACCGGCTGCGACCGCGGCTTCGCCGACGAGAGCCGCCGCGCCCTGTCCGAACCCGCCCTGCAGGGCCGGGTACGCGCCTGGTTCGAGGCCAAGGCCAAGGAACGCGGCTACGCCGACGAGGTCGTCCGGCGCACCTGGGAGATCGTCGAGGCGTTCGGGGCGTACGGCTTCTGCAAGGCCCACGCCGTGGCCTTCGCCGTGCCCACCTACCAGTCCGCCTGGCTCAAGGCCCACCACCCCGCGGCCTTCTACGCCGGACTGCTCACCCACGACCCCGGCATGTACCCCAAGCGACTGCTGCTCGCCGACGCGCGGCGGCACGGAGTGCCGATCCTGCCGCTGGACGTGAACCGCTCGGGAACCGCCTATTCGATCGAACTGATGTCCGATGGGGTGTGGGGGCTCCGGCTCGCCCTCTCCGAAGTCCAGGGCATCACCAAGGCCGAAGCCGACCGCATCGCGGCCGGCCGCCCCTACACCTCCCTGCCCGACCTGTGGCAGCGGGCCCGGCCCGCCCGCCCCGTCGCCGAACGCCTCGCCCGCGTCGGTGCGCTCGACGCCTTCGGCACCAACCGGCGCGACCTGCTGCTGCACATCGCCGAACTCCACCACGGCGGACGGCACGCGGGAGCCGCCACCGGCGCCACCCAGCCGACGCTCATCGACAGTGCCCGGACCGAACCCATCGGCCTTCCCGACCTCGACGCCCGCGAACGCCTCGGCGCCGAACTCGACGTCCTCGGCATGGACACCTCGCGCCACCTGATGACCGACCACCGGCAGTTCCTCACCGAACTCGGCGTCACCCCGGCCCGACGGCTGCGCGACGCCCGCCACGGCGAGACCGTGCTGGTCGCCGGCGCCAAGGCCGCCACCCAGACCCCACCGGTGCGCTCCGGCCGGCGCGTCATCTTCACCACCCTCGACGACGGCACCGGCCTGGTCGACTGCGCCTTCTTCGACGACAGCCACGCGACGTGCGCCCACACCGTCTTCCACTCCTGGCTGCTGCTCGTCCGCGGCGTCGTGCAGAGGCGGGGGCCGCGCAGCCTGAGCGTGGTGGGGGCGGCGGCGTGGGACCTCTCCGCGCTGCTGCGCGTGCGGAAGGAAGGGGGCCTGGGGGCGGTCGCCGAACTCCTCGCCGCCCCGGCGGACGGGGCCCGGGCCGCCGGGCCCGAACCCGACCGCCGCATCGAGATGCCCACCGGCTACGAGATGCACCCGTGGGCCGACCTCCGCCCGGCGGGCGAGGGCGCGCCCACGGGGCGCAAGCTGTGGCATGCGAGTTCGGGGAGCGCGGGCCGATGACGCGCCGTCGCCGGGGCGGGGTGGTTGCGGCCGGTGGGCCGGTTTGTGCCCACCCGTTCCGCCCCAGCGGAACGACTGCCCACAAACCGGCAGCTACCGGTCAGCTGGGGGCCAGGGGGCGAAGCCCCCGGCCGGGGTCCGGGGCGGAGCCCCGGTATGGGGGTCTGGGGGCGAAGCTTCCAGCTTCGGGAAGGGGCGGGGTGGGGGAGAAAGAACCCACCGCAACCACCCTCTACGTGCACTTCCACCCCGGAGGGGCCCGCGGGGGCCTCGACGAGGAGACGTTCGACGGGCTCCTCGGGCTGCTCGCCGAGGTCACGCCCGTCGTGCAGGTCGTGCCCCCCGACGCCGCCCTCATGGACGTCCGCGGCGCCGTGCGCTACTTCGGGCACGATCCGGCCGAGCTGGCCGATCTGCTGCGCGTGCGCACCCTCGCCCGCTACGGCGTCGACTGCACGATCGGCATCGCGGCCAACCCCATGCTCGCCCGCATGGCGGCGCAGCACGGCCCCGCGGGGGCCGTGCGGGCCCTGCCGGAGGGGGACGCGGCGGCCGCCGCGTTCCTGGCGGACAAGCCCGTCGCCGCCCTGTACGGCGTGGGCCCGGCCACCGCCCGTACCCTGCGCACGTACGGCCTGGACACGGTCGGCCGGGTCGCGGCCGCCCCGGTCCCCGCCCTGCAGCGCATCCTCGGCGCGGCCGCCGGGCGGCGGCTGCACGAGCGGGCGCGCGGCATCGATCCGACGCCGGTGACGCCCGACGCCCGTGCCGCCTCCCTCGGTGCCGAGCACCGTTTCCGCGCCGACGAGCTGGATCCGGAGCACCGTCGCCGTGCGCTGCTGGCGCTCGCGGACGGGCTGGGTGCGCGGATGCGGGCGGGCGGGCAGGTGGCGCGGGCCCTGAAGCTGACCGTGCGGTACGCGGACGGTTCGTCCAGCACCCGTTCCCGGGCGTTCGCCGAGCCGACCGCGCACGGTCCGGAGCTGATCGCCGCGGCGTACGCGCTGCACGAGGCGCTGGCCCTGCAGCGGGCCCGGGTGCGGGCGGTGGCGCTGCGGGCGGAGGGGGTGTGCGACGGGCGGTCGGCCGCTCACCAGCTGACGTTCGATCCGGCCGACGAGAAGGCGCGCCGGGTGGAGGCGGCGATGGACCGGGCGCGGGCGCGTTTCGGCGCGGGGGCGGTGGGGCCGGCCGCGGCGCTGGACGTGCGGGAACCGGGGGCGGCGTAGCCGCTTCTTCGCGGAGGCCCCTTATTCCGGCCATGGCCGGAATGGATCAACTCATGGGCCGATTGCTGGAATTCCTGTCCTTTTTCTTGACGCGCAGGTGAACGGCCCGCACCCTACTCGAAAGTAAGTTTACGCCCCCGTAACGTTAACGGGGGTAACTCCTCCTGCCGAAAAAGGAGTTCCCGTGCGCCTTCGCCATGCCCGATGGAGATGTGCCGCCCCCCTCCGGGCCCTTCTCGCCGCCCTCGCCCTGACCCTGGCGATCGTCGCGACGCCGCAGGTCGCGGCGGCCGCCCCGGCCGGTGCCCGCACCGCCGGCACGGTCAGCAGCGGCTGGAACGACTACACCTGCAAACCGTCCGCCGCCCATCCCCGCCCCGTCGTCCTCTCCCACGGCACCCTCGGGAACTCCGTCGACAACTGGCTCGCGCTCGCCCCCTATCTGACCGCCCGGGGCTATTGCGTCTTCTCCTTCGACTACGGCCAGCTCCCCGGCGTTCCGTTCTTCCACGGCCTGGGCCCCGTCTCGGAGTCGGCCGGCCAACTGGCCCGCTACGTCGACAAGGTGCTGGCCGCCACCGGCGCGAAGAAGGTCGACATCGTCGGCCACTCGCAGGGCGGCATGATGCCCCGCTACTACCTGAAGTTCCTCGGCGGCGCTCCCAAGGTGGGCTCCCTGATCGCCGTGGCCCCCACCAACCACGGCACCACCCTCAGCGGCCTGACCAAGCTCATGGACGCCGTCCCCGGTGCCCGCAACGCCATCGGCGGCACCGCGCCGGGCCTGACCGACCAGGCCGTCGGCTCGGACTTCCTGCGCCGGCTCAACGAGGGCGGCGACACCGTCCCGGGCGTGCACTACACCGTCATCGCCACCCGCTACGACGAGGTCGTCACGCCCTACACCTCCGGCTTCCTCAGCGGTCCCGACGTGCGCAACGTGCTCCTGCAGGACCTGTGCCCGATCGACATCTCGATGCACGTGACCATCGGCACGATCGACCGGGTCGTCTTCCACGAGATCACCAACACCCTCGACCCCGCCCACGCCACCCGCTCGACCTGCGCGTCGATGGTGAGCTGAGCGCGTCTGACACGCCGGCGTTAATCGCTGGCCCGGTCGCCCGGTGCGGGAGAGGCTGCCCCCATGAACACGCACCCCATGAACACCAATCCCCCTCTCGCCCCGGGCACCACCGCGACCATCGTGCTGACCAAGGCCGGCAAGGAGAAGGTCCGCTACCCGGCGCAGGTCCTCCACGACGACGGCGCCCATCTCGCCGTACGGGCCCCCTGGGCGGGGCCGCCGGTGCGGGACTTCGGCTTCGTACGGTTCGAGCAGGGCGACGTCTTCACCGAGCACTACTGGCGCGACCGCTGGTTCTCCGTCAAGGAGGTGCGGCAGGCCGACGGCTCGCTCAAGGGCTGGTACTGCGACATCACCCGCCCCGCCGGCGTCACGGCCGGCCGGGTCGTCGTCGAGGACCTCGACCTGGACCTGTGGGTCTCGGCCGACCGGGCCACCGTACTGCGCCTGGACGAGGACGAGTTCGCCGCCAGCGGCCTGGCCGAACGGGATCCGCAGGCGGCGCAGGCGGCCGGGCGGACGCTGGACGAACTGGAGGCCCTGGTGCGCGCCGGCGGCCTCGACGACCTGCTCGGCGGGCCCGTGGCAGGCTGAACGCATGACCGAGCGCAGCAGACCGGCACCCGTGCCCGCCCTCGACCTGATCCGCGCCGCCGTGGACCCCGGCAGCTGGCGGTCCTGGGACGAGCCCGTCGACGTCACCACCGAGGACCCCGCCTACCGCGCCGACCTGCTCGCCGCCCGCGAGCGCACCGGTCTGGACGAGTCCGTCGTCACCGGCGAGGGGCGGGTGCACGGCCGCCGGGTGGCCGTCGTGGCCTGCGAGTTCCGCTTCCTGGCCGGATCGATCGGGGTCGCGGCGGGGGAGCGGCTGGTACGGGCCGTGGAGCGGGCGACGGCCGAGCGGCTGCCGCTGCTGGCCGCACCGGCCTCCGGCGGCACCCGCATGCAGGAGGGCACCGTCGCCTTCCTGCAGATGGTCAAGGTGGCCGCCGCCATCACCGACCACAAGGCCGCCGGGCTGCCCTACCTGGTCTACCTGCGCCACCCCACCACCGGCGGGGTGCTGGCCTCCTGGGGATCCCTCGGCCACCTCACCGCGGCCGAACCCGGCGCCCTCATCGGCTTCCTGGGCCCGCGGGTGCACCAGGCCCTGTACGGCGAACAGTTCCCGCCCGGCGTGCAGGTCGCCGAGAACCTGCTGGCCAACGGCCTGGTGGACGCCGTGCTGCCGCCCGAGGAGCTGCCGGCGACCGCGGCCCGGGCACTGGCCGTGCTGTGCGACCGGGACACCACCGCCGCACCGCCCGCCGGCCCGGCGGCCGGCACCGGCGGCCCCGTCCCGTCCACCGAGGAGTCGATCCGGCGCTCGCGCGAGCCCGGCCGCCCCGGCGTACGGGAGCTGCTGAAGGCCGCCGCCACCGACGTCACCCTGCTCAGCGGCACCGGCGCCGGGGAGCGTGACCCCGGCCTGCTGCTGGCCCTCGCCCGCGTCGGCGGCACCCCCTGCGTCGTCCTCGGCCACGACCGCGGCACCCGCACCACCCCGGCGGCCCCCGGGCAGGCCCTGGGCCCTGCCGGGCTGCGCGCCGCCCGGCGCGGCATGCGCATCGCCGCCGAACTCGACCTGCCCCTGCTCAGCGTCGTCGACACGGCAGGCGCCGCACTGTCGAAGGAGGCCGAGGAGGGCGGGCTCGCCGGCGAGATCGCGCGCTGCCTGGCCGACCTGGTCAACCTCCCCGCACCCACCCTGTGCCTGCTGCTCGGCCAGGGCGCCGGCGGTGCCGCGCTCGCCCTGCTGCCCGCCGACCGCGTGGTGGCCGCCCGGCACGCCTGGCTCTCGCCGCTGCCGCCCGAGGGCGCCTCGGCGATCCTGCACCGCACCACCGACCGGGCCCACGAGGTCGCCGCCCGCCAGGGCGTGCGCTCCGCCGACCTCTTGGCGAACGGGATCGTGGACCGCATCGTGGAGGAGGACGCAGAGGGCGCGGACTTCCTTTCGGACCTCGGCCGGGTGATCGGAGCGGACATGGCTGCTCTCAGGGCGGGCGACCGGCACGACCGGCTGCGGGCACGCCGTGCCCGCTACCGGCGGCTCGGCACCACCGGCTGACCCGCCGGCCCCCGCCGCCCCGCCCCGCCGCGCGCCCGCGCACCACGCCCGCGCCGGCCCCTCGGACGTACGCGCCCTCGTACCCCGTCGGCCGACCGAAAGGTGCCCCCGTGCGGCTGCATCTTCTCGCGCTCAACCCCACCGACTCCGTCACCGAGGGCTACCTGCCCGCCGCCGCCCGCCTCGGGCTCGCCGTCACCGTGCTCACCGACCGGCCCGGGGCGCACCGGCGCGCCCACGCCCGGCACACGGCGGCGGGCCGCGCCCCGCTGCCCCCGCTCGACGTCCTCGCCTGCGACGTCACCGACTTCCGCGCCTGCATCGCGACGATCTCCGCCCTCGGCCGGCCCGACGCCGTCTTCACCAACAGCGACCACCTCCAGGTGCAGGCCGCCCTCGCCGCCGCCTACTTCGGCCTGCCCGGCAAGGACTGGCGCGCCGCCCTGCGCGCCAAGAACAAGGCCGAGCTGCGCCGCGCCCTGGCCGCGCGCGGCCTGGACGCCGTCCGCTGCGCTGAACTGCCGCCCGGCCGGGATCCGCAGGCGCTCACCGGCCTGCCCTTCCCCTGCGTGCTCAAGCCCCGCGAGGGCGTGGCCAGCGAGGACGTCGTCCTGGTGGGCGACGCCGCCGAACTGGCCGCCCGCGTGCGCGAGATACGCGCCCGCCGCCCCGGGGCCGCCCTCGTCGCCGAGGAGTACCTGAGCGGCCCCCTGCAGAGCCTGGAGACCCTCGGCGACGGCACCGCCCTGCACCTGCTCGCCGCCTTCCGCGCCACCCTCTCCCCGCCGCCCCACTTCGTCGAGGAGCGCATGGACCTGCTGCCGGCGCTCCCGCAGCCGCACAGCGCCCACGTCGCCGCGCAACTGCAGGCGCTGGGCATCGGCTTCGGCGCCTGCCACACCGAGTACGCCGCCCAGGACGGGCGCGCCCGCATCATCGAGGTCAACTACCGCTCCATCGGCGACCAGTGCGACCTCGCCCTCGCCGAAGCCCTCGACCTGCCCTACTTCGACCTCGTCCTGCGCGTGCATCTCGGCGAGATGCCGCCCCTGCCCGCGGGTGCGGCGGGGTGCGCAAGGCGGGTACGTATCGAGTACGTGTGCGCCGGGCGCGGCGGCACCCTCAAGGCCGCGCCCGGGCCGAGCGAGACCGAGCGCGACGGCGTCCGGCTGGTCTACCGCCCGCTGCGCGAGGTCGGCGAGGAGCACCCGCATCACCGCACGAACCGCGACTACCTGGGGGTGCTGCGGGCGACCGGTACCGACGAGGACCGGATCGACCGCGCCGTCGCGGCATTCCTGGCCGCACGGCGATGGGAGATCGTCCCATGAGCACCGCCACCACCCCCGCCACGGCCCGGGACGCACTGGAGGAGGAGCTGCTGACCCGGGTGCTCGGCACCCTGCTGCGCGAGGACGCCTACCGGCTGCGCACCGGCGCCACCGCCGAACGGCACCCCGACGGCGACTGGCTGCGCCTGCCCGTCCCCGGCGCCGACCTGCGCCTGCCCGTCGCCCCCGAGGGCTTCCAGTGCGAGGTGCGCGCCCGCGCCGCCCTGCTCGCCACCCCCGCCGGCCCGGTGCACGGCCTGCGCCCGGTGCTGCTGCGCCTGCGCCCGGCCGTGCCGCAGCAGGACCGGCCCGGCTTCGACGCCTTCCTCGCCGAGTGCGACGCCGCCCTGACCGCCGCTCGGCTGCAGGCCCGCGTCCACGACGCCGTCCTCACCCGGCTCGCCGCCCTCCACGGGCCCGGCGCCGCCGACTGGAGCGGCCTGCGCGGCTCCCTCGCCCACGACACCCTGGCCGCCTTCCGCGACCACCCCGTCCACCCCACCGGCCGCGCCCGGCCCGGCCTGACCGAGGAGCACCTGCGCGCCTACGCCCCCGAACTGCACCCGGTGTTCGCCCTGCGCTGGCTCGTCCTGCCCCGCACGGCCGTCACCGGCCGCACCACCGCGCTGCCGCCCTGGTGGCCCGCCCCGGCCCGGCTCGGCCTGCCCCACCCGGCCGCCACCCACCTCGCCCTGCCCGTCCACCCGCTCACCGCCGGCGCCCCGCTCGAAGCGGCGCTGCGCGCCACCGGACTGGCCGGCACCGCCCGCCTCGCTCCGGTGTCCTGGCCCGAGGTGGTCCCCACCCTGTCGATGCGCACCGTCGCCCTCGCCCGCGAGCCGGCCACCCACCTCAAACTGCCGCTGCCCACCGCCACCCTGGGCCTGCGCAACCGGCGCACCCTCACCCCCGGCTCCCTGCGCGACGGCGAGGCCTGCCAGCGGCTGCTGGAAGAGGTCCTCGCCCGCGAGCCCCGCTTCGCCGGCCGCGTGCTGCTGGCCGACGAACGCACCCACCTCGGCGCCGGACACGAGGCGCTGACCGTCCTGGTGCGCCGCTACCCGCCCGGCCTCGAAGGCGCCCGCGTGGTCACCGTCGCCGCGCTGCTCGCCCGGGCCCCCGACGGGCGCCTGGTCGCCGAGGCCCTCGCCGACCGCCACTACGCCGGATCGCTGCGCGCCCTCCTCGACGCCTACCTCACGCTCCTCCTGGACTGGCACACCACCCTCTTCTCGTACGGCATCGCCCTGGAGTCCCACCAGCAGAACACCTCCCTGGTCCTCGACGAGAGCGGCGGACGCCCCCGGCTGCGGCTGCTGCTGAAGGACAACGACGGCCCCCGCGTGCACCCCGCCCGGCTCACCGGCCGGCTCGGCCCGGCGGCCCGCGCGCTGGCGGCCTTCGACGACCGCCGCATCACCACCGCCGACGACCACGCCCTCGCCGACGTCTTCGCCACCATCACCGTGCACCTGTGCGCCGGCGCCCTCGCCTTCGAACTCGCCCGCCTGGGCCGCGGAACGCTGGACGGATGGCTCGGCCTGCTGCGCCGGCGGCTCACCGAAGCCGTCGGCCGCCTCGCCCCCGGACCGGCCGCCGTCCTGCGCGCCCGGGTCCTCGACGCCGGCCGGCTGCCGGTCAAGGCCATGGTCACCGCGGGCACCCTGCTCACCAAGGAGCGCTCGGGCGCCGCCGACATCAACAAGCACTACGTCGACGGCCCCAACTACCTGCGCCCCACCGCGCGCTGACCGCTCGCGCACCGACGGCCCGCCCCCGCACGCCCGCCACCCCCTGGAGTCGCCGAGATGACCTCAGCCCCCTCCGCCGCCGCCTCCGCCGTGGCCGCGGCCGTCCCCGCCGCCCTGCCCGAGGCCGGCCACGTCGTCGCCCACACCCTGCTCAACTGCCTGCTGCGCGAGGTCTGCGGCCCCGGGCACCACACCGCCGTCAGCGACGGCCACCTGCTGCTGCGCCTGCCGCGCAGCGGAACCCTGCTGCGGGTCCGGCTGCGCCGCACCTCCCTGATCGGCGCCCACCGCCTCACCGGACCCGTCGCGGAGGAACGGGGCGGCACCTTCGGCGAGCTGTCCTGGCAGGGCCTGGCCGAGCGCATCCACCACGAACTGCTGCTGCGCACCGGGGTGCGCAACGACGAGTTCCCCGAGCAGGTCGCGGCCACCCACGCCGGCGTCCGCGCCGCCCTGGCCGCCCACCGGGCCGGCGCTGTACCGGCGGCCGCCGCGGACCGCTACCGCAACTCCGAGCAGTCCCTGCTCTTCGGCCACCGCTTCCACCCCACCCCCAAGGCCCGCACCGGCTCCGGCGCCCACTGGGCCCGCTACGCCCCCGAGGCCGGCGCCCGCTTCGCCCTGCGCCACCTGGCCGTACGTCCCGAGCACATACGCCAGGAGAGCACCGGCCCGCACGCCCTGACCGCCCTCGACCGGCTCGGCCGCGTACCGCCCGGCCACCTCCTGCTGCCCGTCCACCCCTGGCAGTACGCCATGCTGCGCCGCCACCCCGCCCTGCGGGCCGCACTGCGCCGCGGAGCCGTGCTCGACCTGGGGCCGCGCGGCACACGGTTCTGGCCGACCGCCTCGGTGCGCACCCTCTACGACGGCCGCACCTTCCTCAAGTGCAGCCTCAACGTCCGCATCACCAACTGCCTGCGCAAGAACGCCGAGTACGAACTGGCCGGCGCCGTCGCCCTCACCCGGCTGCTGGAGCCCGTGGCCGCCGACCTGAGCGCCCGCTTCCCCGGCACGGTGCTGCTGCGCGAGCCCGCCTACCGCACCCTCGACGTCGGCAGCCGCGACCTCGCCGAGGGCTTCGGCGTCATCGTCCGCGAGGGCCTGGGCGCCCGGCTCGCACCAGGACTGACCGCGCTGCTGGCCGCCGCCGTCGCCGACGAGTACCCCACCGGGCCCGCCCAGCTGAACCACCTGCTGGCCGGCGCCGGCGAACAGCAGGCGCTCACCTGGTGGGAGACCTACCTCGAGCTGCTCGTGCCACCGGTCCTCGCCGCCTTCTTCGACCACGGCGTCGTCCTCGAACCCCACCTGCAGAACGTCGTCGTCGGCGTCGACGCGGCCGGCACCCCCCGCCAAGTGCTGCTGCGCGACCTCGAAGGCACCAAGCTCCTGGCCGGGCACCACGCCCGGGCCCTGGCCGCCCTGCCACCGGGCGTCGCCGCGCCACTGACCTACGACGCCGGGCGCGGCTGGGACCGCGTCGTGTACTGCCTGGTCGTCAACCACCTCGCCGAGATGCTCGCCGCCCTCGCCGACCGCCACCCCCACTTGGAGGCGCGACTGTGGTGCGCCGTGCGCCGCGCACTCGCCGGCTGCGCCGCCGCCCACGGCCACCCCCGCCCCCTGCGTGCACTGATCGCGGGCGCGCCCCTGCCGGCCAAGGCCAACCTGCTCACCCGCTGGGAGCGCAAGGCCGACCGGGACGCCGGCTACGTGCGCATCGGCTCCCCCCTCGGCTCCGGACTGCTCAAGGCCCTCTCGTCGTGATCACGCCACGGGCCGCGGCCTGCGCCGAGACACTGCCGGACGACGCACTGCCCGCCTACGTCCACGACGTCGCCGCCCTCGCCGACCACGCCCGGACGGTGCGGGCGGCACTGCCGGCGGACGTCGAGCTGTACTACGCGACCAAGGCCAACCCCGACGCGGCCGTCCTGCGCGCCCTCGCGCCGCACGTCGACGGCTACGAGGTCTCCTCCGGCGGTGAGCTGCGGCACGTACGGCGCGTGGTGCCCGGGCGGCCCCGCCTGGCCTTCGGCGGCCCGGGGAAGACCCCGCAGGAACTGCGCCTGGCCCTGGCCGAGGGTACCCACCGCCTCCACGTCGAGAGCGAGCGGGAGCTTCGCCTGCTCGGCACCACCGCCACCGACGTCCTGCTGCGGGTCAACCTGCCGGTACGCGACGGCAGCCTGGGCGGCGCCGCCCTCGCCATGGGCGGACGCCCCGGCCCCTTCGGCCTCGACCCGGCCGCGGCCGAACGCTGCATGACCCTGCTGCGCACCTCCCCCGTACGCCTGCGCGGCATCCACGCCCACCTGGCCAGCGGCCTGGACGCACCCGCCCAGCTGGCCGTGGCCGAACAGGTCGCCGCCTGGGCGGCCGCACGCCTGCCGGCCGGCGAACTCAACCTCGGCGGCGGCATGGCCGTCGACTACCGCCACCCCGAGGCCCGCTTCGGCTGGACCGCGTACGGGGCCGGCCTGCGGCGACTGGCACGGCAGTACCCCTCGTTCACGCTGCGCGTGGAGCCGGGACGGGCCCTCACGGCGTACTGCGGGTGGTACGTGACCGACGTCCTGGACCTCAAGCGCAGCTACGGCGAGGCGTTCGCGGTGGTGCGCGGCGGAACGCACCACCTGCGCACACCGGTGACGAAAGGGCACGACCAGCCCTTCACGGTGCTGCCGCGCGGGCTGCGCCCGCAGCTGACGGACGAACCGGTGACGGTGGTCGGCCAGCTGTGCACACCGAAGGACGTCCTGGCGGCGCGGGTGCGCGTCGAGCGGCTGGCGGTGGGGGATCGCGTGGCGTTCGCGATGGCGGGGGCGTATGCGTGGAACATCTCGCACCACGACTTTCTGATGCACCCGCGGCCGACGTTCCACGTGGTGGGCGCGCCTGCGGCGGGCTGATCCCCAGCCCCGCCCTCTCCCCGTCTCCCGGGGCTCCGCCCCGGACCCCGGTCCTCAAACGCCGGACGGGCTGTTCAGCCCGTCCGGCGTTTGAGGACACCGGGCGCAGCCCGGTCCGGGGGGCCGGGGGCTTGCCCCCGGGAAACGGCGAAAGTGGGGGCACCTCCCAGCGGTAGCTGGGGGAGGGACCGGGGCCGGCGCCGCAGGCCCCCGCCCCGCACCTTTACCCAAAGTGGATGGTGCATACATGCAACTGGGCGTAGCCTCGCAACGCCACCCCCGACGAAGGGAGAAGCACCATGTGCGGCATCACCGGATGGGTCGCCTTCGACCACGACCTGACCACCCGCCGAGAGATCCTCGACACCATGACCGCCACCATGATCTGCCGCGGCCCCGACGCCGGCGGCGTCTGGAGCGCCGCGCACGCCGCGTTAGGGCACCGCCGGCTCGCCGTCATCGACATCGAGGGCGGCCGGCAGCCGATGCTGCTGCAGCGTGACGGGCGTACGCTGCTCGCCCTGACCTACAGCGGCGAGGTCTACAACTACCGCGAGCTGCGCGCCGAGCTGGCGTCGCACGGCCACACCTTCCGCACGAGCAGCGACACCGAGGTCGTGCTGCACGCGTACCTGCAGTGGGGCGAGGCGTTCACCGAGCGGCTCAACGGCATGTACGCCTTCGCCCTGTGGGACGCCCGCAGCGAGGAACTCCTCCTCGTGCGCGACCGCATGGGCATCAAGCCGCTCTACTACCACCCGACGCCCGACGGCGTGCTCTTCGGTTCCGAGCCCAAGGCGATCCTCGCGCATCCCGCCGTGCGGGCCGTCGTGGACGCCGAGGGGCTCGCCGAGGCCCTGGCCTTCACCAAGACGCCGGGGCACGCCGTCTACAAGGGCATGTACGAGCTGCTGCCCGGGCACACCGCCCGCGTGCGCCGGCAGGGGCTGACCGTGCACCGGTACTGGGGGCTGGAGGCCCGCGAGCACACCGACGACACCGACACCACCGTGCGGCACGTGCGCGAGCTGCTCGACGACATCGTCGCCCGCCAGCTCGTCGCCGACGTGCCCCTGTGCAGCCTGCTCTCCGGCGGCCTGGACTCCTCGGCCATCACCGCGCTGGCGGCCAGGGGCCTGGCGGAGGCGGGGCGGGGGCCGGTGCGGTCCTTCTCCGTCGACTTCGCCGGCCACACCGAGAACTTCACGCCGGACAGCCTGCGGGGCACGCCCGACGGCCCGTACGCCCACGCGCTCGCCGAGCACGTGCGCTCCGACCACCGCGACATCGTCCTGGACACCGCGGCCCTGATGGAGCGGGCGAACCGCGAGGCCGTGCTGCGGGCGCGCGACATGCCCACCGCCGGTTTCGGTGACGGCGACGTCTCGCTGTACCTGCTGTTCAAGGCCATCCGCGAGCAGTCGACGGTCGCGCTGTCGGGCGAGTCCGCGGACGAGGTCTTCGGCGGCTACCGCTGGTTCCACGACCCGCAGACCGTGTGGGCGGACACCTTCCCCTGGATAGCGGCCGGCGTCGCCGACCAGTTCTCCGGGCCCGGCAGCGGCGGCCGCGTCGCCCTGCTCGACAAGGGGCTGCTCGCCAAGCTGGACCTGCCCGGCTACCAGCGGGCCCGCTACCACGAGGCCCTCGGCCGGGTGCCGGTGCTGCCGGGGGAGAGCGGCCTGCAGCTGCGCATGCGCCAGATCAGCCACCTGCACCTGACCCACTTCGTGCAGCAGCTGCTCGACCGCAAGGACCGCATGAGCATGGCCGTCGGCCTGGAGGTGCGCGTGCCCTTCTGCGACCACCGGCTCGTGGAGTACGTCTTCAACACCCCCTGGGAGATGAAGACCTTCGACGGGCGGGAGAAGTCCCTGCTGCGGGCCGCCGTGCGCGACGTGCTGCCCGACGCCGTCGCCGACCGCGTCAAGAGCCCCTACCCCAGCACCCAGGACCCCCGCTACGCCGCCGCCCTGCGCACCGCGCTGCAGGACCTGGGGGCCGACGCGCCGGTGCGGCCGCTGCTGGACTCCGCCGCGGTCGCCGAGGCCCTGGCCGAGGGCGCGGGCGAGTCCTTCCGCACCGCCACCGAGGTGGTCCTCAACCTCAACGGCTGGCTGACCGGCCAAGGGGCCGAGCTCGCGCTCTAGCATGGGGTCATGGCCCTGCACCTGACCGTCGACCCCGACGCGCCCGAACCCCCGTACGAGCAGATCCGTGCCCGCATCGCCGAGCGCGCCCGCTCCGGCGCGCTGCCGGTCGGCTACAAGCTGCCCACCGTGCGCGGGTTCGCCGAGGAGCTGGGGCTGGCCGCCAACACGGTCGCCAAGGCGTACCGCGCCCTGGAGGCCGACGGGGTCGTCGAGACCCGCGGCCGCAACGGCACCTTCGTCGCCGCACCCGGCGACACCGCCGAGCGCGAGACCGCGGCCGCCGCCCGGGCCTACGCCGAGCGCGCCCACCGCCTCGGCGCGGACCGCGCGGCGGCCCTCGCGGCCGTCACCGACGCCCTGCGGGCCGTCTACGGCGACTGAGGCCGGCCCGTGAGGCGGCCCTGCCCGCACCGGCGTTGAGCCGAAGCCACCGCACACCGTTTCCTCCCCGGTTACCCTTTCCGTGATGGGACGTCATCGTGGATGGCCCGCGCCGCCCCGGGCACGGTCGCGGGCACGGGGGTGGTGGTCGTGGCCGCCCCGGGGGCGCACGGCCGGACTGCTCGCCGGGGCGCTGCTCGCCCTCGCGGTGCTCGTGGCCGCGACGGTCGCGGCCTGGCAGTCGGGCGGCGGCGGACCACCGGGCCGGCCCGGCGGCGCGGCCGCCACCGTGGGATGGGGCTTCACCCACACCCAGTACAGCGCCGACCTCGGCCAGGACGGCGCCGTGAAGACGGCCGAACGGACCCTGGACGCCGCCCCCCTCGCGCAGAACCAGCACATCATGGGCTGGGGCGTGGACAACCCCGAACCCCGGCCCGGAAAATACAACTTCACCGACCTCGACCGCCGCATCGCCCTGATGCGCAGAACCGGCAGCACGCCCGTGCTCACCCTGTGCTGCGCACCCGACTGGATGAAGGGCGGCGGGGAGCGGACGGACTGGTCGCAGAAGGCCCTGGAGAAGGCCCCCGACCGCGCCCACTACAAGGACTTCGCCCACCTCGCCGGCGTCATCGCCCAACGCTACCCGGACGTACGGCACTTCATCGTCTGGAACGAGTTCAAGGGCTTCTACGACGAATCACGCAACCGCTGGGACTACGAGGGGTACACCGAGCTGTACAACCTCGTCTACAAGCAGATCAAGCAACACAACAGGAGAGCCCTCGTCGGCGGCCCCTACGTCGTCATGGACAGCGAAGCACCGGGAACGGGCTCCTATGCCTCCCGGGTGAGCGGCGACTGGGGCGCCGTGGACCAACGGGCCGTCGACGCCCTGGAGTACTGGGACAGGCACAAGGACGGAGCCGACTTCGTCGTCGTCGACGGCGCCAGCTACACCCGTACGGGCAACAGGTCCGTCCCCGACGAGTTCGGCGCCACCCGCAAGTTCGCCGACGTCACCGCCTGGCTGCAGCGCACGACCGGGCTGCCGGTGTGGTGGGCCGAGTGGTACGTCGAACCCGCCGACGAGCACGACAGCCGCAGGACCTGGACCGAGGAACACCGCCTCGCCGTCCAGGCGAGCGCCATGATGCACCTGGCCGCCTCCGGCGCGGCCGGTGCCTTCTACTGGAACCCCGAGGAGGAGGGCGCCGACTGCCCCGGCTGCCTGTGGCGCAGCACCCAACTGGCCGACGGCGGCAGCGGCTTGCCGATGCTCGACCTCCTCACCCGCTTCGCCCGCGCCTTCCCGCCCGGCGCCCCCCTGCGCACCCCCGACGTCGCCGAGCAGGACCGCGCACGCGTCAGGGCACTCGCCGCCGGCTCCACCGTGCTCGTCGTCAACACACAGAACACTCCGGTCACCGCCCACGTGGACGGCCGGCCCCTGGACCTGCGGCCTTACGAAGTGCGCTGGCTGTGACGGTTGCCCCGGTCACCGGGCGGCAACACTGCGAACAGGTGTCACCAGGACCCGAGTGTCGAACCCTGCGAAAGAAGGGCCACCATGCCCGATCACACCAGTCAGGCGCTGGTCATCGTCGACGCGGAGCACAACTACTACGTCCTGCCGCGGGAGGTCGTCGAGACCGCGAAGGCCGCGCCGGAGGCCAGAGCGGCCATCGAGGCCCACCTGGGCGGGGCCGCCCGGGTGCCCCTGGCCGGCGGGTACTCCTTCGCCGGCGTGCTGAGTCTCGCGCCAGAAGCCGAACTGGCCCACTACACCCCCGAGGTGTCCTGGCCCGCCCCCACATGAGCACACCCCCCGCGCTGCTGCGCACCACGGCCACCCGCGCCGAGCGCGGCTCCTTCGCCGCCCACGGCCACGCCCGGCTGCCCGGGCTGTGGGACCGCGCCCTGGCCGAGGGCCTGGCGGCCGAGGGCCGCGAACGGTGGGCCCGGGCGGCGCCACCGCGCCGCGGGCCGCGCACGCCCGTGCCCGCCGGCCCGCCCGCCCGCCGCGCCACCCCCGCCGCGGGCGGGCCGCTGCTGGCCCGGCTCCACCTGGCCCTGACGGGCCTGGGCCGGGCCCTGACCGGACGGCTGCTGGTGCCCACCTTCGCCGCGTACGGCTACTACGAGGACGACGACGAGGTGCTGCTGCACGTGGACACCGAGCAGTGCGACCTGACCCTGCTCACCACCGCGTTCGGCGCGGTCGGGCCGCTGCACGTGCACCCTGCCCTGCGGGGCAGCTCCATGCAGCGCCTCGGCGCGCTGGAGCGCGACCCGGCCTGGGACCGCGCCGGCGGCGTGCGGCTGACCTACCCGGCCACGGGAGTGACCGCCCTCGACGGCCGGACCCTCCCGCACCACCGCCCCGCCGGACCGCTACCGGGCCCGAGCGCAGTGGCGGCCCTGTGCTACCGGTCGCTGTTCTAGACCGGCAACCTTTCATGCGGCGCCACGGCGTCCCGGCGCCCCGCAGGGGCCGTGCTTCGCCCGGGCCCCCGGTGGCGTGTTCGACTGCGGGCCGTCGGTGGCCGATCGCGCAGTTCCCCGCGCCCCTTACGGGGCGCCGTGGTGCGGCGGATTATGCAGCGCCCCGTAAGGGGCGCGGGGAACTGCGCGACAAGCCACGACGCGCCCGCAGAGAAGGTGCGGTGCTTCGTCCGCGCCCGCGCGGCGGCAGCCGCAAATCGACACGGCCCCGCGCCCCTTACGGGGCACGTCAGGAAAGCGTCACCAGCCGCCACGCCAGGGATCCGGCCACCACCAGCAGCAGCGGCAGCGCGAACCAGAAGGAGCCCTGCAGCAGCCGCAGTTGCCGTACGCCGGGCGCCGAGCCCACCCGTACCAGCTCGCGCGCCGTGAGCAGCACCAGCAGGGCCAGCGCGGCCAGCGCGCCGACGACGGACACCGGTGTCCAGGTCACCCGGGGGCCCGGCGGGCCCGGCCGCGGGGCGGCGGCGGTGCCGGCGGGTTTGTCCTTCAGCTCGTACAGCACGGCGTCGTCGTTGGTCAGCGCCCGGTGCAGCTCCGGCCGTCCGTCGAGGGTCCGCAGGAGCTGCTGCCGCCAGCCGGGGGCGTAGCCCGCGCTGAGTTCGAGGTATTCCGACTGCCCGCGGCTGACGATCAGGTAGGCGTTGCTGCCGGCCGCGCCCAGGGCGTCCACCAGGTCGCCCGCCTGCGCCGCGTCGCGGGGGGCGAGCACCGGCTGGTACAGCACCCGTTCCATCTCGCGCGCCCCCCAGGGGATGGCGGGCGTGACGTCGTCGGCGGTGTTGCTGCTCGGCCACAGCAGGCGGACGGTCGGCCTGTCGTGCCGGTAGACGTAGTCCATGGCGGCGACCTCGCCGGGCCGTACCCGCTCGAAGGGCTCGTTGCCCCAGCGGGCCACCAGGAACCCCATGACCAGCACGAGCCCCGCCAGCAGCGCCGCCAGCGGCCCCCGGTAGCGGCGCGCCCCCGTCGTCCCCACCGCGTCCGGGCGCGGGAAGAGCGCGAGGGCGGCCAGGGCGCAGGCCCCCGGCAGGGCGAAGAGGAAGACACGCAGCGCCACTTCGCCGCCGTAGGACTGCATGCCGAAGGCCAGGAAGGGCACGGCGGCCAGCACCGGCAGCACGACGTCGGCCAGGCCCGCGCGGCGCCGGCGCCACCAGCCGAGGGCGGCGCAGGCCAGCACGCCGGCGGCGAGGGCCACCCGGACGTAGAGCACTGCCTTGTGCGTGGCGCTGCCGCCCTGGATGCGGCCCGAGACGGAGGCGGAGACGTTGCCGCCGAGCGAGCCCAGCCCGCCGAAGAGGTCGTCGAAGTGCCCGGACCAGTACGGCTCGGCCAGGAACCCCACCCACACCGCCAGCAGCACCGTGCACAGCAGCGGCAGCCCGGCCGGTGTGAGCCGGCGGGCGAGCACCAGCGCGGTGAGCACGCCGAGCATCACGAAGGGGGTGAGCTGGTGGCTGGCGACCGACGCGGCGAACAGGGCGATCACCAGGGCCAGCAGCGCCACCGAGGTCCCGCGCCCGGCCGGGGCGACCTCCTGCTCGCCGGGCAGGCGCTTGCCCCGCAGCTGCCCGGGCCAGCGGAACCACACCACCAGCACCGCGACGAAGAGCAGGTAGAAGAAGTAGTTCAGGGACTGCGGGGAGAAGTAGTCCTGCCCGACCCAGCCGCACAGCACGAACAGCCACAGGGCCGTCCACTTCGCCCGCCAGTCGGCCCGCACCGTGCGCACCAGCAGCACCAGCGGGGCCAGGTAGAGCAGTTGTACGGCGAGCGGCCACCAGCGCAGCACCTCGCCCAGGTCGCTCACGCCGCAGGCCCGTGCGGCGAAGGCGGCCAGCGCGAAGAAGCCCGGCCAGCTCCACCGGGCGTCGAGGTCGGGAGCGGCCACCCCGGTGCGGTCGATGAAGTCCAGGAAGCCCAGGTGCTGCCAGGCCGTGGCGAAGCGCGGCTGGTCCTCCAGCACGGCGGGCACCGCGTGCAGGCAGACCACGGTCGCCACCAGCACCGCCGCCAGCAGCCACCGGCGCGGCCGCGGCAGGCACAGGGCGCAGGCGAACGCGGCGATCAGCAGTCCCGCGCCCAGGAGGGTGGCCACCGGCAGCACGGACACCAGCCCGAAGCCGCCCATGGCGTCCAGGTCGGTGTGACCGAGGGCCGTCAGCGGCAGCCAGTACAGCGCCAGCGCCACCACGAGCAGCCCCCACACGGCGGCCCCGGGGGTCCGCAGGCGGCGCAGCAGGCCGGGCACGGGCGGCGGGGCCGGCGCCTTGGGCGGCGCGCTCACCGGGCGTACGTCGGGGCGGCGCTCGGGGTGGTCCATGTCCAGGCGGACGCCGAGCGGCAGGGTGTCCGCGTCCAGCGCGGAGCGCAGCACGCGGCGGGCGCCGGTCAGCCGCCCCCGGCCGCCCTCGCCGGCCCCCTCGTCGCCGGGGTCGCGCTCGCCGCGTACGGGGAGGTCGGCCAGGTCCCCGTCGGGCGGTGCCGGCACCGGTGCGGCGGGGGAGGAGCTCGCGGGCGACGCCTTCAGCACGCCCCGCAGCCGTACCGCCGCGATGGCCGTGATCACCGTCAGGCTGCAGATCTCGGCGACGCCCGCGCCCGTGAGCCCCATCCGGGGGAGCAGCACCACTGTCAGCCCCAGCACCAGCACGCACAGCAGCCCCTGCAGGTAGGCGAGCCCGGCCGTGCGGCTCTGCGCCCGCAGCACCGCGAAGTAGACCTCCATCACCACGCGCAGCGCCGCGCCCACGGCGAACCAGCGCAGCAGAGGCGTGGCCGCCTCGGCGTACCCGCGCCCGAAGACGTGGAGGATGTACGGCGCGAGGGCGAACATCAGCACGCACACCGGCACCATGATCTTGGCCATGCGGCGCAGCGCGGCCCGGCAGTTGTCGGCCAGGCGGGCCGGGTCGTGCGAGCCTTCGACGGTCAGGGAGGCGCCCATGTTGATGGCGAGCAGGTTGACCGTGCCGCCGATGGTGGAGGTGATGTAGAAGTAGGCGTTGTCCGCCGAGTCCACCTGTGCCGCGACGATCACGGGCACCAGGTAGACCACGGCGAGGGAGAACAGCGATCCGGTGTAGTCCCCGGCGAGGAAGCGGCCGATCTCCCGGTACGAGGCCGGCTGTCCCCGGCCCTCGGTGGCTCTGACGTGCGCCGGCACCAGCCGGCGGAAGACGAGCCAGCCCAGCGGCAGCACCGATGCCGCGATCGAGACCACCCAGGAGACGAACACCCCGGACACTGGCAGGGCCGCCGCCAGCCCCACCAGCAGCGCCAGCTTCACGGCGGAGAAGACGGTGTTGCCCACCGGCACCCACAGCGCGCTGCGCAGCCCGGTCAGCACGCCGTCCTGCAGGGTCAGCAGCGACCAGGCCACCACGGCGACCACGAAGCCCACCCCCGGCAGCAGTCCGTGCAGGAAGCGGTAGGAGGGGCCCCACAGGTCGAGGGTGAGCAGGAAGACGCCGGCGGCGACCGCCACGACCACCGAACTGCCCGCGTACGTGCGCAGGACCAGCGAGCCCGTCGTGCGGCCGGCGACGGGGATGAAGCGGGCCAGTGCCCCGGTGAGGGTGACGGCGGTCAGGCCGGCCAGGAGCTTCATCGCGGCGATCGCCGCCGAGCCCTGGCCGACCGACGCCTCGCTGTAGTAGTGGGCGGCCATCAGCCAGAAGCCGAGGCCGAGGACGGCGCTGATGCCGGTGTTGAGCATCAGCGCGAAGGCGTTGCGGAACAGCGGACTGCCGATGCCCCGCCCGGGCAGTCGCCGGCGGGGCATCGGCTCCTCGCGTGCGTCCTCGGCTCGTTCCTCGGTCGGGGCGGTCGTGTCAGACACGGGCTTCGATCGCTTTCCTGGTGCCGCTGTTTCCGATGAGGCTGCTTCTGACGAGACTGCTTCTGACAAGGCCCCGGCTTCTGCGGACGACGGCGTATCCCTTGGTCAGCACCCGGTCCCGGGCGAAGATCCGGCCGATGTCCCGTCCCTCGACGAGCCGTTCGAACTCCTCGATGCCCGTGGAGCGCCGCACGGTCACCCGCTCCAGGGCGTACGGCCCCTGGCGGCGCGCGGCCAGCGCATTGCCCACGGCCAGGGACACCGTGAACCCGGCCGCGCGCACCGTATCGCGCACCCGGCGGCTGGAGTAGCCGTAGGGGTAGGCGAAGGACACGGGTGGGTGACCCAGTTCCTCCGCCAGCAGGTCACGGCAGTGCCCCACCTCGAACCACAGCCGCTCGTCCCCGAGCTGGTCGAGCTGGGGGTGGGTGTGGCTGTGGCCCCCGATCTCGAACCCGGCCGCGGCCAGCTCCCGCAGCTGGTCCCAGCTGAGCATCAGATCCAGGGCGCCCCCGGCGTCGTGCGCCCCCCGCAGCCAGCCGGTGGAGGCGAACACAGTGGCGGTGAAGCCGTGTTCGGCAAGGGCGGGCAGGGCGTAGCGGTGCACGCCCTCGTAGCCGTCGTCGAAGGTGATCAGCACCGGCCTGGGGGGCAGCCGGCCGCCCCCGCGCCACGCCGCGGCCAGCTGCCCGGCCGTCACGGGCGTGAACCCGTGCCCGGCCAGCAGCCGCATCTGCTCCGCGAACGCGGCCGGGGCGACCGACAGCCCGTACGCCGCCCGGGCGGGGGCCTGCGCCACCGCGTGGTACATCAGGATCGGCACCGGACCGCCGCTCATGCGCCCGCCCCCTCGTACGGCACGGGCGCCGCGGGCGCCCGCGGCACCGCCGGCTGCGGCGCCGCCACCGCGAAGCGCGCGCCGGCGGCGCGCGCCCGCAGACTGCCCAGCGCGTAGCCGCCGGTCGCCGCGAGGACGCCGGCCACGATCGCCCCGGCCCGGCCGGCCCCGCCGGAGCGGCCGAGCACGGCGTCCCGCAGCCCGCGCGCCACCCCGGCGGGCAGCACCCGCGTGGTGTAGCGGCGCTCGCTCGCCAGCCCGCGCTCCGTGCCCACGCTGCGCGCCACCAGGGCCTTGGACAGGCCCTCGGCGTACGCCCGGGTGCGGAAGTAGGCGAAGCGCTCGCGGCCGGGCGGCACCCGGTGGTGGATCACCGCCCGGTCGTCGATGAGCAGCAGGGCCTGCGGCATGGCCCGGGTCAGGCGGATGCACAGCTCCGTCTCCTCGCCGCCCAGCGGCAGCCGGTGGCCGTCCCGGCCGATGCCGCTGGCGAAGCCGCCGACGGCCCGCAGCGCGGCGCGGCGGAAGGAGGCGTTGCCGCCCAGGACGTTGCGCACCACCACCTTGCCGGGCGGCAGGCCGCGGTAGGTGCAGCCCACCACCCAGTCGAACTCCTCCGGGAACCAGGCCGGCCGGCGCCGGGAGGACCACACGGGCTCCGTCCGGCCGCCCACCGCCATCACCCTCGGATCGGCGTAGGCGGCCGCGAAGTGCAGCAGCCAGTCCCGCTCGGCCACCGCGTCGTCGTCCAGGAAGGCGACGACCTCGCCGCCGGCCGCGGCCGTGCCCGTGTTGCGGCCGGCCGACAGGCCGCGGGGGCCGGTGTTGGCCAGCACCCGCACCGGCGGCAGACCGGCCCCCGCGCCGTCGTCGCCGTACGCCTTGGCGAGCCGGCGCAGCAGCGCGGGGTTGTGGTCGACCACCAGGAGCGTCTCCAGTGCCGGGTAGGACTGGTCGTGCACCGAGGCCACCGCGGCGAGGATGTCGTCCCAGCGGTCCTCGGTGTAGACACAGATGACCACCGACACGCTCGGCGCGCCGGCCCGGCCCGTTCCATGGGGCGCGCTGCTCAAGAGACGTCCCCCCGGCCCGCGGCGGGTGCGATGGCCAGGGTGCGGCGGCGGCGCGAGGCGCGGGGCGTGCCCCGCTCGTTGAGGATGACCTTGAGCACGCGCAGCCCGTCGCGCACGGCGCGCAGATTGCTGGTGCCGTGTATGCGCACGAACTCGTGGCTGGGAATCTCCTGGACCCGCAGGCCGGCCTTGACCACTCTGATGTTCATCAGGGTCTCGACCTCGAAGCCGGCGCAGTCCAGGGCGATCTCGTCCAGGCAGCGCTTCCAGAAGGCGTTGTAGCCGTAGCACAGGTCGGTGTAGCGGGCGCCGAACTTGTGGTTGACCAGGGATGTGAGGATCCGGTTGCCCAGCTTGCGGATCAGCGTCATGTCGTCGGTGCCGCCGCCGTTGGCGAAGCGGGAGCCCTTGGCGAAGTCCGCGCCGCCGACCAGCGCGGAGACGTAGCTGACGATCTCTCCGCCGTCGGCGGAGCCGTCGGCGTCGACCATGACGATGATCTCGCCGGTGCAGGCGGCGAAGCCCGTGATCAGGGCGTCGCCCTTGCCCTTGCCGAGCTGCTCGACGACCTTGACCTGCGGGTACAGGTCCCGGGCGACCCGGACGGTGTCGTCGGTGGAGTTGCCGTCGACCAGAACCACCTCGTGGATCCAGTCGGGCAGCGTCTTGAACACGTACGGGAGATTCTCCGCCTCGTTCATGGCGGGAATGACCACGCTCACCGGTGGCGCTATCGCGAAGTGAGAGGTCACCGGACGGTAGCGACCGGATGTCTCGGGATCCTCTTCACTGGCCGCCGGGCGCAGGAACGCACTCATGGTTCGTCTTTCCCTCTCGTCCGGTGGACCGCCTGCCCCAGCGGTCCGATTGTGTGCCGGTTCGAAAAGGGGGTACTCGTCCTTCCCCGGACGGCAGGAATCACCGCCTGAACAGGGCGAGTTGGCAAATACATCGTGCCGCGCGGCGCGCGACTCGGCTCTCCACTGGACGGCCGAGCGCGGCACCCCCTGCCGCGCCCCGCGCCGGACACCATCGCGACGCTGTCAAGCCCTCCCCGGAGCCGCTGAGATACATGATGGGCCGATGCGGGTAGATGTACGACGGTATTGAAGCTTGAGAGTGTATGGCAAGAGGTGGGTTGGAGACTCCTCCTTTGGTGTTATTTGCGCCTATGCATCCATCCACCGCCGTCCGGCTCTTGACGCCGCATCGGCCGGGATGCTTGACCGGGGCCGGTCAGCCGCGCTCCCGTATCCGGCCCACGCGCTTGAGCAGCCGGTCGGCGTGCTCGAAGAGCTCCGGCCGGGACTGCACGGTGTTGCGCAGCGCCCGCACCGGCGCCCGCCGCGCCCGGTAGCCCAGCGCCACCGGATGCCGCCTGGTCACCCAGCCCTCCGAGACGCTGAGCTCACGGGTCTTGAGCGAGTCCTTGTACGCCTTGCCGCCCCGCCCCAGGTCCAGGTACGCCAGCCCCTCGGCCGCCGCCCCCTCGGCCATCCGCAGGTGCAGCACCAGGCCGGGGGAGTACTTGGCGAAGTCCGGGTCGTACGCCGGGAACCAGCAGGCCAGCACCGTCTGCGAGCGCAGCCCGAAGTGGGCCGCGACCGGCCGGCCGGCCGCGTAGAGCACCGACAGCAGCCCGCTGAAGGACGGCGTGCGGGTGTGGAAGAGCTGCTCGACGAGATGGGCTATCCACGGGCGCGCAAACCGGTCCGCGCGCCCCGTTCTTCGGTACTGCGCCGACTTCCAGCCGGTCAGCACGCGCAGCATCGCCGGATCGCGCTCGTCGTGCACGTACCTGACCTCGCCCACGTCCCGCCCCAGCCGGCGCTCCTTGGCCAGGGTCGTGCGCGTGAACTTCGGCGACTGCTTGCGCAGCGCCGCCAGGTACCGCTCGAACCCCTGGTCGACGTCGATCACGGGCGAGGCGTACGAACCGGAGGCCGTCACCTCGAACGGCTTCTGCCCCTCGATCAGGTGGTCGAACTCCCACAGGGAGAGCCCGCAGGCCGCGAGCAGCTCGCGGGTGTCCCACTGGAAGCCCGGCCGGTGCACCAGGCCCTGGGCGTCCGAGACGCCCAGCCCGATCGCCTGCCCCACCCCCATCGACGTGCGCTGGAAGGGGAAGAAGGCCACCGCCTCGCCGTCCTCCCGCACGACCGCTATCCGTGCCCCGCGCCGGCAGCGCCCCACGGCCAGGGCGAACTCCGGCGCGAGGAAAGGATTCGCGAGCTGCGGCGAGCCGTCCTCCACGGCCCTGGCCTGCAGGGCCGACCACGCCGCCCGGTCGGCCGCGGTGAGCTCGCCGGGCCGGTACACGCTGATGTCCACGGTCACGACGCCCGACTTCTCGAGGCGCGCCCCCGGTGGCGCCGCGCCTGTGCCAGTAGGAAGAGCAGCAGGCTCATGCCCGCCACCGCGGCCACGCCGCCGCGCACCGACCAGGCGTGCAGGGCGAGCATCACCTGGGCCACCAGCAGGTCGGCCGCCAGGGCCCCGCCCGTGGCCACCACGGCCCGGCTGAGCGGGTCCAGCCCGTCCAGCAGCGCCGCCACGGCGCACGCCGGCGCCACGATCAGGTAGAACAAGGTGAACGGCGCCCGCAGCGGAGAGGCGATGTCCGCGAGGGCGAGGGCCCCGCCCACCGCGGCGACCACCGCCGCCGCGCCCGCGGTGACCGGCAGCGAGTCCGCGGCCGGCATCCTCCGGCAGCGGCCGGGCCCCGAGCGCGCACCACCCGGCTCCGTCGAGTCGTCCAGACCGGTGAGATCAGTGAAGCTCTGCATTGGCGACTTTGCCCCCCGAAGCGCCGGATGCCGGGCTTCAATGTCGCGCAGCGGACAAAGGCCCGTCAAGATGTGAAGGCTGTGCGAACGGGTGTTGCCGAACGGCTCCGGCGGCGTGCCACCACAACCGGAAGATGTCCGTCGAATGAACAGTATGCCCACCTGACGCTCAGTCAGTCCGGCTGCTTTGCGAGCAAATTCGTTTGGATGATCGATCGACGGGTGTCTTCCGATTCGAAAATTGACATGGACACTTCCAGAGACACCGGGGCGCTGCTACCACGGTGATGGCGATGACCCCTGCTAGGGAGGTTCCATGAAACTGATCCGCCTCGCCGGCGCGCTCTCCGCGCTGGCCCTCACCGTCACCCTCGCCGCCGGCGGCGCCACCACGGCGCAGGCCGCCGAAGGGACCTCAACTCCCGCCTATGCGGCCCTCGGTGACTCCTACTCCGCCGGCCTGGGGGCGGGCGGCTACGACTCCGCGAGCGGCGACTGCAAGAGAAGCACGAGAGCGTATCCCGCCCTGTGGGCCGCCGCGCACGCCCCCGCGCGCTTCTCCTTCGCCGCCTGTTCGGGGGCCCGTACGGGTGATGTGCTCGACGAACAGCTCTCCTCGCTCTCCACCGCCACCGGGCTGGTGAGCATCAGCATCGGCGGCAACGACGCCGGCTTCGCCGACACCATGTCCACCTGCGTCTTCAACGGGGACGGCCCGTGCCTGGACCGCATCAACAAGGCGCGCTCCTTCATTCAGAACGAGCTGCCGGCCAAGCTCGACAACGTCTACTCGGCCATCAGCTCCAGAGCCCCCCGGGCGCAGGTGGTCGTGCTCGGCTATCCCCGCTTCTACCGGACCGGCGGCACCTGCGTGGGGCTGAGCGACACCAAGAGAAAGGCGATCAACGCCGCCGCCGACCTCATCAACGCCGTCACCGCCAAGCGCGCCGCGGACCACGGCTTCCGCTTCGGTGACGTCAATACGACCTTCGCCGGACACGAGCTGTGCTCCGGCAGCGCGTGGCTGAACAGCGTCACGCTCCCGGTGGACGAGTCCTACCACCCCACCGCCTCCGGCCAGTCCCGCGGCTACCTTCCGGTCTTCTCCTCGGCGGCCGTCCCGGGCGCCCACCCGGCCCACCGTCCGCACTGAGAGTGATTTAGGGTGAATCTATCGGAATGTAGCGTGATTGTCCCCCCTTCCGTGGCGTATTGTCCCGGGCAACAACCGCTCGGTAACGGCAGGTTCACGTCAGCCCTGTCAACGCCCTTGACGGGGTGGTGAATCGGCCCCGCGAATGCGCGGGTGACGCGATGGGGCGATAGGGTTACCCTGCCTGGGCCGGGTGCCTCGTACGGGTGGGGAGTCTCATGGATCAGATAGCTATGCGCAGCAGGGCGCGTGTGCCTGCCATCAGTTACGGGAGCAGTGCGTCCAGTGCACGGCTCGAGCGCCACCTCGCGGTGCTGTCCGGGCCCGCCCTGCCGCAGCGCGACGTCGAGGGCGCCACGGTGCTGATGCGGGAGATCACCTCCCGTGACCAGGCCCGTGCCGGCCAGGAGCGCAGCAGCCAGAGCCGTACGGCCAAGGTCTCCCTGCTCGCCCCGCTGCGGCGGCTGCGCCGCACGCTCTTCGGCAGCCGCAGCGGCTCCCACGCCTGACCCGCACCCGCGGCGTCCGACTCCCGTACGGCCCGCCCCTTCCCCCGGGGGGCAGGCCGCCCGGCCCCGGCATCCCGGCCGGTCAGTGGGCTTCGAGCGTGACGGTGAAGGAGAAGCGGTCACCCCGGTAGCGGATGCGCGCGACGTCGGCGACGCGGCCCGTGTCGTCGTAGGTGATCCCCGTGTAGTGCAGGATCGGGCTGAGCAGCGGCACCTGGAGCAGGCGGGCCGTCTCCGGGTCCGCCAGCCGTGCCTCCACGGTGTCGGTGATGCGGCTGATCCTCACGCCCACGGCGTCGCGCAGCACCTTGGTCATCGGCCAGCGGACGAGGTCCGCGACGTCGATGCGGCGGGCGAGGTCGGGGCGCACCACGTTCTCCGCCCAGTTCGTCGGCTCGCCGCCGGTCCCGTCGCGGCGCAGCCGGCGGTAGGCCACCGCCTCGGTGAGGTCCGGGAAGTGCTCGGCCAGGTCGGGCGGGACGGGCACCGGGCCGTGGTCGAGCAGGTCGGTGCGCTCGCCGGACTGCTGGGCGACGATGGTGTCCACCGAGCCCAGCAGCCGGACCGGGGCGCCGCGCCGGGCGCTGGGCTCGATGAACGTGCCGCGCCGGCGGTGCCGGCTGATGAGCCCCTCCGCCTCCAGCTCCTTCAGCGCCTGCCGCATGGTCAAAACGCTCACGCCGTAGTGCTCGGCCAGGGCGTCCTCGGTGGGCAGGCGCAGCGGGTCCTCCGGGCGCCGGCCGAGTATGGAGGCGCGCAGCGACTGCGAGACCTGGTACCACAGGGGCAGCTTGCGGTTGAGGGCGAGGGAGTCGGGGGCGAAGAGGGTCACGGCGGCTCCGACGGGAAGGAGGGCGGGTCTCAAGGGTGGCGGAAGTGGCGCTCCAGACCCTGCCACACCCCGTCGTAGCCCTGCTGCAGGTGGTCGGCGCCCGCCGCCTGCTCGGTGAGGGTCACCGGCCACCGGGTCTCGAACATGAAGGCCAGGCCGTCGTCGATCTTCTGGGGCACCAGCTCGGCGGCGCTCGCCTTGTCGAACGTGGCGCGGTCGGGGCCGTGCGCCGACATCATGTTGTGCAGGGAGCCGCCGCCGGGCACGAAGCCGCCCTTGCCGGCGCTCTTGGCGTCGTACGCGCCCTCGATCAGGCCCATGTACTCGCTCATCACGTTGCGGTGGAAGTACGGCGGCCGGAAGGTGTCCTCGCCCACCAGCCAGCGCGGCGCGAAGACCACGAAGTCGACACCGGCCAGGCCCGGGGTGTCGGAGGGCGAGGTGAGCACCGTGAAGATCGACGGGTCCGGGTGGTCGTAGCTGATGCTGCCGATGACGTTGAAGCGGCGCAGGTCGTAGACGTAGGGCACGTGGTTGCCGTGCCAGGCGACGACGTCCAGCGGGGAGTGGTCGTAGGTGGCGCTCCAGAGGTTGCCGCAGAACTTGTTGACGACCTCGACCGGGCCCTCGACGTCCTCGTAGGCGGCCACCGGGGCCAGGAAGTCGCGGGCGTTGGCCAGCCCGTTGGCCCCGATCGGGCCGAGGTCGGGCAGGGTGAAGGGCTGGCCGTAGTTCTCGCAGACGTAGCCGCGGGCGGTCGCATCCAGCAGCTCCACCCGGAAGCGCACGCCACGCGGGATCAGCGCCACGTGCCCCGGCTCCGCCCGCAGCAGGCCGAACTCGGTGCGTAGCAGCAGGGCGCCCTGCTGGGGGACGATGAGCAGCTCGCCGTCGGCGTCGCTGAAGACGCGGTCGTGCATGGAGGCGTTGGCGGCGTAGAGGTGGACGGCCATGCCCGCGCGCTGGGCCGCGTCGCCGTTACCGCCCAGGGTCCACAGGCCGGCGACGAAGTCGGTGCCCTCGGCGGGCTCGGGCAGCGGGTCCCAGCGCAGCCGGTTGGGGTCGGGGACGGTCTCGGTGAAGGGCGCCCCGCGCAGGGCGCCGTTCGCGACGCGGGTGAAGGGCGGGTGAGCGGCGGAGGGGCGGATCCGGTACAGCCAGGAGCGGCGGTTGTGCCGGCGGGGCTCGGTGAAGGCGCTGCCGCTCAGCTGCTCGGCGTACAGCCCCAGCGGCGCCCGCTGCGGCGCGTTGCGGCCGTGCGGCAGGGCGCCGGGAACCGCCTCGCTGCTGTGCTCGTTGCCGAAGCCCGGGAGGTAGGACAGCGTCTCCGCGGTCTTCCGGGCCTGCTCGTTGTCGGTACCGCTCATCGCGTGCTCCCACTGCCGACGGATTCCTATGGACGACCGTAGGATTAGTGGGCGGGCACGTCAATGGATGTCCCGGCCGTGCCACTGCGGCGAGGGCAGCTGGACCAGCAGCAGGGTCAGGCCCGCGAGGAGGACGTTGCGGGTGGCGGCCTGCAGTCCGTTCCACTTCGTCGACTGCCACATCGCGAACCACTCCCCGCCTATGGCGAGGAACCCCAGCCCGAACAGCAGCAGGAGCATCACCAGCCCCGCGGTCGTCAGCCGCCGCGCCGGACCGTAGCCCGACCGGCGCGCCAGCGCCCGCAGCCACAGCGCCGTGGCCGCCAGCAGGACCAGCGCCGCCACCGTCTCCCAGACGATGACGGCCACGTAGACGGCGTCCTGCAGCGTGCGGTCGGTGATCGCCCGCCACATCAGGTCGGGATCCTCGAAGGTGGTGTCCATGGCCAGCACGTGCCGGACGAATTCCTGGTTGGTGCCGAAGTCGGTGATGTTGCCGAAGGCGACGAGCGCGATGTGGACCGCCACCGTGGCGGTCAGCGCCGTGGCCGCCCCCGCGAGGGTGCGCCCGGTGGTCATGGGGGCATGCTGCCCGCCGCGGCCCCCCGGCATGCCGACCGGCCGGGGCCCCGCGCCGCAGGAGCCCCGGGCCCGCCCCTGAGCGAGCGCTCAGGGGCGGGTATGGTGGCCGGACGTCTCGTCGCCGAGGAGGGGGCACCGCCATGGGCGCGCAGGCACGACCGACCGGGGAATGGGCCGACGTCACGCCGGACGCGGCCCGCCGGCTGCTCACCGCCGCCGTGCAGTCGTTCGCCGAGCGCGGCTACCACGCCACCACCACCCGCGACATCGCCGGCCGGGCCGGCATGAGCCCCGCCGCGCTCTACATCCACTACCGCACCAAGGAAGAACTCCTCTACCGCATCAGCAGCGTCGGGCACCGCCTCGCCCTCGACGTCCTGCGCCGCGCCCACGACACCCCCGGCACCCCCGCCGAGCGCCTGGCCGAGGCGGTGCGCCGCTTCGTGCGCTGGCACGCCGAGCACCACACCACCGCCCGCGTCGTGCAGTACGAGCTCGGCGCGCTCGGCGAGCAGCACCACGCCGAGATCCTCGCCCTGCGCCGGGAGACGGACGCCGTCGTGCGCGCCATCATCGAGGACGGCGTTGCGGCGGGCGACTTCGACGTCCCCGACGTGCGCGGCACCACCCTTGCGGTGCTCTCCCTGTGCGTCGACGTCGCCCGCTGGTTCACCGCCGACGGCAAGCGCACCCCGGCCGAGGTCGGCGACCTGTACGCGGACCTGGTCCTGCGCATGGTCGGCTGCCGCGCCTGACATACAGTCGGGCGCGTGCCGCAGATATCCCGACAGGTCCACGAGCTCACCGTGGGGCAGCTCTCCGCACGCAGCGGCGTCGCGGTCTCCGCCCTGCACTTCTACGAGTCCAAGGGGCTCATCACCAGCCGGCGCACCGCCGGCAACCAGCGCCGCTACACCAGGGACGCACTGCGCCGGGTGGCCTTCATCCGCGCCTCCCAGCGCGTGGGCATCCCGCTGGCCACCATCGCCGAGGCCCTGGCGACCCTGCCCGACGGCCGCACCCCCAACCGGGCCGACTGGGCCCGGCTTTCGGAGGACTGGCGGACGGAGCTGGAGCAACGCATCGCCCAGCTGACCAAGTTGCGCGACCACCTCGACAACTGCATCGGCTGCGGCTGCCTGTCGCTCGACGCGTGCGCACTGTCCAACCCCGACGACCGCTTCGGGACGCTGGGCGGCAGCGGCTCGCTGCTGACCTGATGCGCCGGCGGCCCCGCTCCGCCGGCCCGGTGGTTCCTGCGCTCCCCGGGCGGTCCGGGGAGCGCGCTCATACCGCCGCGTACTGTTCGGCCAGGGCGTACCTGCGGGTCGCCGACAGTGCCGCGGGTGTGAGCACGGACGTCGGCACCACGATGCCGCAGTCCGTGCAGACGGGACCTTGAAGGGGGTAGCGCTCCAGATCGGTGCGCCACTCGATGCGCTCCTGCGCGCACACCGGGCAGGAGCGCCCCGGTGCGGACTCCATCGCGGCTATGACCCGGCGCAGGACGTCCGCCAGGCGGGCGTCCGGGGTGACCTCGGGCGAGGCGCAGGGCACGATGTCGCACCCGCCCCACGTGTTGCGGTGCCAGTCGTCCACCGCGCTGGGCTGGCGGATTCCCTCGTGCTTCTCACGGCGGCGCCGGCCGGCGAACTCCACCTCGTACGCCAGCCAGACCTCCCGCGCCTCCTCCAGCTCCGCCAGGGCCGCGATCAGCCGGGCGGGGTCGGGGGCGCGGTCGTCCGGGGCGATGCCGGCCCGGGCGCACAGATGGCGCCAGGTCGCCCGGTGCCCGTACGGGGCGAACCGCTCCAGGCACTTGCGCAGGGACGTCCTGCGCAGCGCGATGCTGTTCCGCGGATTGCGCACCTCTCGTGCCAGTGCTCTGAAACCTGCCACTGCATCCCACCTCCGGCGGCGCGGACTCGGATCGACATGGAAGGGACGTAACTCGTCGCCGATCGGATCCCTTCGGGGAAACGGGCGGGCCCCGCGGGCCCGCCCGGCTGCAGGCTCTGCTACCCCGGCAGCGCCCCTCGATGTGGCCTCGCCGCGAAGACGGCCGCTTCGCGCCCGTCGTCAGCGCATCACGCGCCCCGCCAGAAGGACCAGGCGGGCCAGTTCGGCGTGGCAGATGTCACCGTGCGCGCCCGTCGGAGGGCCGCCGAGCCGTACGACCGCGGCGGCGTCGACGTTCACGCAGCCCGTGGCCGGAAGCGCCCCGGCCAGGGCCTCGGCCAGGGTCGTGCGGGCCGTTCCGGCCACGGCCTGCACGCCGTCGTGTCCCATCGCGCCCCAGCGGGCCGCGTCCACGCCCAGCAGGGTCTCCGGGCGTACGGAGTCGGCGTCGCCGGAGATCAGCGATGCCAGCGGGTAGAGCACGCTCAGCGCCGTGTCCAGGCGCGAATGGCAGCACACCACCGGCCCGTCGACCCGCGCCTGCAGCTCCTTGAGCGCCCCGCCCCTGCCGGAGTCGAACGGCAGCTGCGAGGCGAACGCGTAGTGCGAGAAGGCGCCTTGGAGGAGCGTGAGGGAGCCCAGGCACCGCGCGCCCGCCGGCAGCCCGCGCAGCGCGAACGCCACGAGCCGGGCCCCGAAACTGTGCCCCACCAGGTGCACCCGCACGCCGGGGCAGCGCGCCGCCAGCGCCCCCAGCACAGGACCCAGGCCCGCCTGCCCGACGACGCCCGCCCGGCGCTTCATCTCCCAGTACGCCGCCTGCCGCAGCAGCTCCAGCGCCCCGGCCCACAGCCGCCGCACCGCGCCGAACAGGTCGGTGCGCGCCATGCCCGCGAGCGAGAGGGCCTCGGCGAAGGCCGCGCACGCCCGCTCGGGGTCGCCGGAGAACATCGTGGGCTCCGCCGGCTCCCCCGCGCCCTCCTCCAGGTCGTACGCCCAGGCCGCGGAGCCCGCGCCGCCGTCCGCGGCGCCCTGCCGGCCGGAGGTCGTCAGCCGGTGCGCGAGCCCCACGAACTCCGCGAGCCGCACCGGGTCGTCCGGGCGCCGCTCCAGCAGCTCCGCCAGCCGGTCCAGCAGCGCCTCGCTGCCGGGGAACACCCGCGCCAGCGCCTGCAGCGTGGCCGGCTCCAGCACGGGCCACGCGGCGTCGAGCGCCGTCGCCCGCGGCGCCGGGAAATCGGGGACCGGCTCGTCCGCGAAGCGCATGGACGGCCAGATCACACCCGTGTAGCCGAGGCCGCCGTGGTGCGCGGCGCCGGCGAGGAGCGTGGGGAACGGGGCGAAGAAGCGGCCGTAGAGGGCGGTGGCCGAGCTGCGGGTGTTGTTCCACCCGTGCGAGAAGACCACCAGATCGCCGATCCCGTTCTGCGTGACGCCCTCGAGCAGGGCGTCCCGTTCGCCGGGGTCGCAGTGGCCCTCGGCGTCGAAGGTCAGATCCCAGTACGGCCGCACGCCTATGTCCGACATCCCGTCCCCCAAGTCGCCGCTCGCCCGGTGCGCATCGTCCTGCCGTCAAGAGGGGGTGTCCAGCCGTTCCGGCGGCCCTTCACCCGTTGGTGAGGCGCGGTACGAGCCCTTGTGCTACGGGCAGTTGAACGGATGCGGCCGAAGCCCCCGCGCGACCGCCGGTCGCAGTGGCAAGATCCTGAGCGTGAGCCGCGCACCCGGCGCGGCCGCCCCCGCGGACGGAAGGCAGGTGGCGGCGGATGAGCAGCAGAACGGCGACGGCCGGAGCGACGGAGAACGACGGCAGACCGGTGCCGCAGCGCCTGCTGGCCGCTGCCACCCGCCTCTTCGCGGAGCGCGGTTACGACCGCACGTCCGTACAGGAGATCGTGGAGGCCGCGGGCGTCACCAAGGGCGCCCTGTACCACTACTTCGGCTCCAAGGACGACCTGCTGCACGAGGTCTACGGGCGCGTCCTGCGCCTGCAGCAGGAGCGGCTCGACGGTTTCGCGGGCGCCGACGCGCCCGTCGAGCGGCGGCTGCGCGATGCGGCGGCCGACGTCGTGGTGACCACGATAGAGAACCTCGACGACACGAAGATCTTCTTCCGCTCCATGCACCACCTCTCGCCCGAGAAGCTCAAGCAGGTGCGCGCCGAACGCCGCCGCTACCACGAGCGGTTCCGGGCGCTGGTGGAGGAGGGCCAGCGCACCGGGGTCTTCAGCCGGGCCACCCCCGCCGACCTGGTGGTGGACTACCACTTCGGTTCCGTCCACCACCTGGGCAGCTGGTACCGGCCGGACGGGGCGCTCGGCCCCCGCGAGGTGGCCGACCACCTGGCAGACCTGCTGATGCGCGCGCTGCGCCCGTAAGGGGCGCCCCGTCAGGGGCGCGGGGAACTGCGCGATCGGCCACCGACGGCCCGCAGCCGACGCGCCACCGCCGGGCCCGGGCGCAGGACGGCAACTCCGTCTGCGGGCGCGTCGTGGCTTGTCGCGCAGTTCCCCGCGCCCCTACGGGGCATCGTGGCGCACCCCGTGACGAAGCTCCGGCAACGGGCCGACGGGGCAGCGCCCCGTCAGGGGCGCGGGGAACTGCGCGATCGGCCACTGACGGCCCGCAGTCGGCGTACCACGCGGCGACAGCCGCAGATCGACAAGGCCCCGCGCCCCTACGGGGCGCGCCGATAGCGGGCCAGCTCGCGGCGGGCCAGTGACCGCTGGTGGACCTCGTCGGGCCCGTCCGCCAAGCGCAGCGTCCGCGCGGCGGCCCACAGTTCCGCCAGCGGGAAGTCCTGGCCCACCCCGCCCGCGCCGTGCAGCTGCACGGCCCGGTCGACGATGTCCGCCACCGTCCGCGGCGTGGCGATCTTGATGGCCTGGATCTCGGTGTGCGCCCCGCGGTTGCCGACGGTGTCCATCAGCCACGCGGTCTTCAGCACCAGCAGCCGCAGCTGTTCGATCGCCACCCGCGAGTCGGCGATCCACTGCTGCACCACCCCCTGGTCGGCCAGCGGCCCGCCGAACGCGGTGCGTTCCACCGCGCGCCGGCACATCAGCTCCACGGCCCGCTCGGCCATGCCGATCAGACGCATGCAGTGGTGGATCCGGCCCGGTCCGAGCCGGGCCTGGGCGATGGCGAAGCCGCCGCCCTCCTCGCCCACGAGGTTCGTCACCGGCACCCGTACCCGGTCCAGGACCACCTCGGCGTGGCCCCCGTGGTAGTGGTCCTCGTAGCCGTAGACGCGCATCGCGCGCCGCACTTCCACGCCCGGGGTGTCGCGCGGCACCAGGACCATGGACTGCCTGCGGCGCACGTCCGGGGCGCCGGGGTCCGTCACGCCCATGACGATCAGGATGCGGCACTCGGGGTGCAGGGCGCCGGAGATGTACCACTTGCGGCCTGTGATGACGTACGCGTCGCCGTCGCGCTCGATGCGGGTGGCGATGTTCGTCGCGTCGGAGGAGGCGACGTCCGGCTCGGTCATGGCGAACGCCGAGCGCATCTCGCCGGCCAGCAGCGGCGCCAGCCACCGCTCGCGCTGCTCCGGGGTGCCGAACTGGGCGAGCAGTTCCATGTTCCCGGTGTCGGGTGCCGCGCAGTTCACGGCGGTGGGGGCCAGCTGCGGGCTGCGACCGGTGATCTCGGCGAGCGGCGCGTACTGCAGGTTGGTCAGCCCGGCGCCGTACTTCTCATCCGGAAGGAACAGGTTCCACAGCCCGCGGCGGCGGGCCTCGGCCTTGAGCTCCTCGACCACCGGCGGTACGTCCCAGGGCGAGGCGAGTGCGGCCCGCTGGGCCGCGGCGGTGGCCTCCGCCGGGTACACGCACTCCTCCATGAAGGCCAGCAGTCTCTCGCGCAGCTCCTCGGTGCGCGCGTCGAACGCGAAGTCCACAGTGGCCTCCTCAGCCCGTGCGCAGGGTGGTCAGTCCGCCCTCGACGAACTGCGGGACGAGCTCGCCGATGCGGTCGAAGCCCGTGCCGACGGTCTGCCCGAGGGTGTAGCGGTAGTGGATGCCCTCCAGGATGACGGCCAGCTTGAAGTAGGCGAAGGCCGTGTACCAGGGCAGCGCGGAGACGTCCCGGCCGGAGCGGTCCGCGTAGCGCCGGGCGATCTCGGTGGGGGAGGGGTGGCCGGGGGCGTCGCGGGTGGTGCTCACCGGCGAGCCCGGCACCGCCGTGAGGCTGCTGTACATCATCAGCAGGCCCAGGTCGGTCAGCGGGTCGCCGAGCGTGGACATCTCCCAGTCCAGCACGGCCCGTACGGTGTCGTCGTCGCCGACGAGCACGTTGTCCAGGCGGTAGTCGCCGTGCACCACGGCCGGCGCGCCGGACGCCGGCAGAGCGGTGGCCAGTGCCGTGTGCAGCTCGTCGATGCCGGCCAGCTCCCGGCTGCGGGACGCCTCCAACTGGGCGCCCCAGCGCCGCAACTGCCGCTCCAGGAAGCCCTCGGGCCGCCCGAAGTCCGCGAGCCCGACCGCCGCCGGGTCCACGGCGTGCAGGGCGACGAGGGTGTCGGTCAGGTGCAGCACCACCGCCCGGGTGCGCTCGGGCCCGATCGCCGCGAGCTGCCGCGCCGAGCGGTAGGGCGTGCCCGGCACGAACTCCATGACGTAGAACGGCGCCCCGAGCACGTCCTCGTCCTCGCACAGCAGCAGCGGCGCGGGCACCGGCACGTTCGTGCCGCGCAGGGCGCCGATGACGCGGTGCTCGCGCCGCATGTCGTGGGCGGTGGCGAGCACGTGCCCCAGCGGCGGCCGGCGCACCACCCAGCACCCGCCGGCGTCGTCGGCGATGCGGTAGGTGAGGTTGGAGCGCCCTCCCTCGATCAGCTCGGCTCGCAGCGGCCCGGCGACCAGCCCGGGCCGTTCTCGGTCCAGGTACGCCCGCAACCGCTCGGGGTCCAGACCCGGTGGTGCACCGGCACGGCTCATCGCGCGCTCCTTCACGGGGGTTGCCCTCGGGTGACGCCGATCATGATGCCGACCAGTCGGTATGACGTCCAGGGGCCGACGGGGCCGACGGGGCCGACGGGGCCGCGGGGCGCGGCCTACAGGTGGCAGGCGACCGGCTTGCCGCCGTTGAGCTGCGCCATGTCGCCGAAGACGGTGGGCACGTCGAGGGGGGAGCCCGGGGGCAGGCCGTCGAGTTCGGCGTAGGCGCGGTGGATGTTGGCGACCAGGCGCTCGCTCTCCTGCAGGGCGGCGAACTCGCCGAGGTCGGCCTCGCGGGCCGCTTCCAGCGGGGTGCGCCCGGCCGCGTGGGCGGTGCGGGCCAGCTCCTGGACCCGGCGCAGGTACGCCTCGACGGTGTCGTACGCGCTCGGGTCGGTGACGCGGCCGTGGCCGGGGACGACCACCCGGGCGTCGAGGCCCCGCAGGACGTCCAGGGCCCGCAGCCAGCCGCTGATGGAGCCCATCATGGCGAAGGGCGTGCCGCCGTTGAAGACCAGGTCGCCGGTGAAGACCACGCCGTGCTGCGGGAGGTGGACGATGGTGTCGCCGATGGTATGGGCGGGACCCGGGTGGATCAGGTGCACCTCCGTCCCGCCGAGGTGCACGGTCATCGTGCCGGTGTAGGTGACGTCCGGCGCGGTGACCTCGACGTGCCCGTAGTCGATCTGCGGCCAGGCGACGTGCAGTTGCAGGCCGGCCGCCAGGGTCTCGCTGCGGCAGGCGGCGTGCCCGACGACGGTGGCCGCCGGGGTGAAGACGCAGTTGCCGTAGGTGTGGTCGCCGTGGTGGTGGGTGTTGACCACCATGGACGGCAGGGGGGCGCCGCTCGCCAGGACGGCGTCGCGCAGCAGCAGGGCGCGGCGCTCCGTGGCGGCCGTGTCGATCAGCAGGGTGCGCCCGCCGTCGGTGACGAAGCCCGCGTTGTTCAGGCACCAGCCGCCGTCGGGCTGCACGTAGGCCGTGACGCCGGGCGCGAGCGGCACGGTGTACGGCTCGGTCTCCGTCTCCCCGGTCCGGGGCGTGGTCGTGCTGCACATGGATGTCTCCCTGGTCGTCACCGGCCGCCAGGATACGGGCGGGCGGCGGGCGGCAGGTGACCGGTCGTCAGGCGCGGCGCTCCTGGCCGGTGTGCTCCAGGCCCGGGCGCAGCCGCTCCAGCAGCCCGTACAGCACCGTGCGCTCCTGCTCGTCCAGGGTGTCGAGGGCACTGTGGGTGGCCTGCATCTCGGCGCGCACCCGGCGGATGGTCTCCCGGCCCTCGTCGGTGGCCACCACGTTCTTCACCCGGCGGTCGCCGGGGTCGGGCTCGCGGCGCACCAGGCCGCGGGCCTCCAGCCGGTCGACGATGCCGGTGACGTTGGAGGCGTCGCAGACCAGCACGGTGGCCAGGCCGCGCATCGGCACCGGCCCCTTGAGCTGGGCCAGCAGCTTGGCCTGGACGGAGGTCAGGCCGTGCCGGGCAGCGGCGGCGGCGAAGTCCTGCCACTGGGCGGTGCCGAGCGCCGCCACGAGTTCGAGGAGCTGGGCCTTCGACGGGGTCGACGGGGGAGTGCTCATGCCCTGGAGTCTACTCAAGAGGTTGAGTGCTTAAATCATTAACTTGACTATCTGAAGTATCCGGGCGTACGGTTCCCCAGTTGCTTGACGATTTCAAGCATCCATGTCGTGAAGTAACACGAAGGAACCCCGCGTACCCATGTCCTCCGACTCCCGCGCCACGTCGTCCGCCGGCAGCAGGGCCGAGACCAGAACCGTCTTCGCCCTGAGCCTGGCCGCCATGGTCGTCTCGATGATGCAGACGCTCGTCGTGCCGATCCTCGGCCTCATCCAGAACGACCTGCACACCAGCTCCGCCAACGTCAGCTGGGTCACCACCGCCACCCTGCTCTCGGCCGCCGTCTTCACCCCGCTCCTGGGCCGCTTCGGCGACCAGCACGGCAAGAAGCAGACCCTGGTCGGCGTGCTGATCGTCATGGTCGCCGGCTCCGTCCTGGCCGCCGTCACGCACTCCCTGCCCTGGCTGATCACCGGCCGGGTGCTGCAGGGCGCCGCCACCGCGATCTTCCCGCTCGCCCTGTCCGTGCTGCGCGAGGAGGTCCGCCCGGCGAAGCTGCCCGGCGCCATGGCCATGGTCAGCGGCACCCTCGCCTTCGGCAGCGGCCTGGCCCTCGTCGCCACCGGCCTGCTCACCTCCGGCGACAACCCCGACTACCGCAGCGCCTTCTGGCTGGCCACCGGCCTGGCCGCGCTCGCCCTGATCGCCGTCGTCACCCTGGTGCCCGCCACTCGCGAGACCACCGGCGGCCGCACCGACGTCCTGGGCGCGCTGACCCTGGCCGCGACCCTGATCCTGCTCCTGCTGCCCATCACCCAGGGCCACGAGTGGGGCTGGTCCTCCACCCGGACGATCGGCTGCTTCGCCGGCGCCGCCGTCATGGCCGCCCTGTGGACGCTGGTCGAGCTGAAGGTGCGCGAGCCGCTCGTCGACATGCGCATGTTCGCCCACCGCCCGGTGCTCTTCGCCAACATCGCCGGCCTGCTCGTCGGCTTCGGCTCCTTCGCCCTGTTCATCGGCGTCTCCTACCTCGTCCAGATGCCGTCGAAGGTCACCGGCTACGGCTTCGACGCCAGCGTCCTGCGCGCCTCCGTCGAATACCTGCTGCCCTCCACGATCGTCTCGCTGCTCGCCGCCCCCGTCGGCGGCCAGCTCGTCCGGCACAAGGGCCCGCGCCTGGTCCTGATCCTCGCCTCCCTCGTCGGCACCGCCGGCTTCGCCTGGATCGCGCTGGACCACGACCACGCCTACTCCGTCATCGCCGCGGGCATGTGCGTCGGCGCGGCCATCAGCCTCGGCTACGCCGCCATGCCGGCCGTGATCGTCGCCAGCGTGCCGCACCACCAGACCGGCATCGCCAACGGCATCAACTCCATCTCCCGCTCCACCGGCAGCGCCATCGGCAGTGCGATGATCACCACGGTCCTCGCCTCCAAGAGCATCGAGCACCTGCCGCCGGGCGTGCCGAAGCTGCCGGCCGAGAGCCAGTTCGGACTGACGTTCGTCATCGCGGGCGCCGCGTTCCTGCTGGTCTCGCTGGTGGCCTGGCTGGGCCTGCGCACCCTGGCCGCCCGGCGGACCGGCGCGGTGGCGGACGCCGGCGAGGCCGCCGAGGCTGAAGCCGTCACCGCGACCCGCTGAACCCCGCTCGCTGCACCACTCAGGAAGGAGTCATCACCATGAAGGCAGTCAGCTACCGCGCCTACGGCGGCCCCGAGGTCCTCGAGTACGGCGAGCTGCCCCGGCCCAAGATCGCCCCCGACTCGGTGCTGATCGAGGTCAGGGCGGCGGCGGTCAACCCCGTCGACTGGAAGGCCCAGGCCGGCTACCTCGACCCCCTCCTGGACGCCGTCTTCCCCGTCGTCCCCGGCTGGGACGTCGCCGGCGTCGTCGTCGAGCAGGGCGTGGACGCCCCCGAGTTCGCGGTGGGCGACGAGGTCATCGGCTACGTCCGCAAGGACGTCCTCTCCGGCGGCACCTTCGCCGAGTACGTGGCCGCACCCGTGCGCACGCTCGCCCGCAAGCCGGCCAACCTGTCCTTCGAGCAGGCCGCCGGCCTGCCGCTGGCCGGGCTGACCGCCTACCAGGCGCTGCGCGCGGCGGACGTCGGCGAGGGCGACACCGTCCTCGTCCACGCCGCCGCGGGCGGCGTCGGCTCCCTGGGCGTCCAGCTCGCCCGCCACCTCGGCGCCCGCGTCATCGGCACCGCCAGCGAGCGCAACCACGACTACCTACGCTCCCTCGGCGCCGAACCCGTCACCTACGGCGACGGGCTGGCCGACCGGGTCCGCGCGCTCGCGCCCGAGGGCGTGCACGCGGTCATGGACTTCGTCGGCGACGGCGCCGCCCGCACCACGCCGCAGCTCGCGGCGGAGGGCGGCGCCCGCCTGGTCTCCATCGCCGACCCGGAGACCGCCGCCGCCCTGGGCGGCCGCCTGCTGTGGGTCCGCCCGGACGCCGCCGACCTCACGGCCCTCGCCCACCTGGCGGAACAGGGCGTCCTGACGGTCGATGTGGCGGAGGTCTTCCCCCTGGAGAAGACGGCGGACGCGCATCGCTTGAGCGCGCAGGGCCACACGCGCGGCAAGATCGTGGTGCGGGTGCGATAGCCCTGCGGGGCCTGCCCTCAAGCGCCGGACGGGCCGGCTTCGCCGGCCCGTCCGGCGTTCAGCCGGAACCCTCCCGGAACCGGCGGAGCCGTTCGTACGCCTCGTACCCGTCCGGGACCCATCGCCACTCGGCCAGGCGCGCCGCGACCTCCTCCTCCGGGAGGAAGTCCCACCAGGCGACCTCCTCCACCTGCGGCCGCACGGCCGCGTCGCACCGCACCTCGTACACCGCCGACCACCACCCCCCGTGCCCGTCGGCCGAGGTGTACAGGAAGCGGAAGAGCGGCCGGGGGGCCGGCAGGCCGGTGACGCCGAGTTCCTCCTCGGCCTCCCGCAGCGCCGCCGCGTCGTACGTCTCGCCCGCGCCCACGACGCCGCCCACGAACATGTCGTACATCGACGGGAAGACCAGCTTGGCCGCCGTGCGGCGGTGCACGAAGATCCGGCCGTGTGCGTCGCGCGCCTGGACGAAGACGCAGCGGTGCAGCAGCCCCTTCGCGTACACCTCGCCGCGCGGTGCGCGGCCGATCACCCGGTCGTGCTCGTCGACGACGTCCAGCACCTCGTCCGCAGGGTCGGTCATGCCCGGCAGCCTAGGGGCTGTCCGGCGGATCGTGCAGCGCCCCCGATGGGGCGCCCTAGGGCCTGTCCGGCGGATCTTCGTTACGCGGCACCACGGCGCCCCCTCAGGGGCGCGGGGAACTGCGCGACAAGCCACGACGCACCCGCAGGCAGAGTGCCGTGCTGCTCCCGGACCCCCCCGGGGACGGCACGTCGACTGCAGGCCGTCAGTGGCCGATCGCGCAGTTCCCCGCGCCCCTGACGGGCGCTGCCCGATCCGCCGGACAGGCCCTAGTGCGGCTGGAGGTCCCGTATCCGGCCCTCCTCCTTCATGCCCGACGGCATGGCCGGGTGCCGGCCGATGAGCACGATGCCGCAGACGATGGCCGCCAGGCCCGCCGCCTGGACGGCCAGCGCGGCCGGTGTGGTGCGCACCTGGTCGCCGAGGAAGCCGATGCCGCAGGCGATGCCGGCCAGTGGCTGGGCCGCCGTCAGGGCGGGCAGGGACATCCGCAGGGGCGCCGTCTCGAAGGCGCTCTGCACGAGGACGAGCCCGGTCAGGCCGAGGGCCAGCACGGCGTACGGTTGCCAGCCGGTGACGAGCTCGGCCCAGCCGCCGTGGGAGAAGCGTTCGCCGCTGACCCGGGTGAGGGCGTCCTGCACGCCGTACAGCAGGCCGGCGGCCACGGCCAGCAGGGCGGCTTCGGTGCTCATGCGCACCCGTTTGGAGGCCGCGGCGAGCAGCAGGGCCGTGCCGACCATGATGCCGAGGACGAGCCAGTGCCGCAGCGGGTCGGTGACCGCGTGGCCGCCGTGCGGGCGTCCGGCGACGATGAAGGCGGCCACGCCGCCCGCCAGCAGCCACAGCCCGCACCAGCCGTCGCGGCCGAGGGGTTGTTTGGTCTGCCAGCGGGAGAGGGCCATGGCGAAGAGCAGGTTGGTCGCCATCAGGGGGTCGACCAGGGAGACCTCGCCCCGGCTGAGGGCGACGGCGCCGAGCCCCATGCCGCAGACCATCAGTCCGATGCCGGCCAGCCAGCGCGGCATGCGGGCGAGGTCGAGCAGCAGCCGCAGGGACAGGAAGTCGCTCATGGGGGCCCGCTGGGCGGCGTTCTGCTGAAGGACGAACCCCACGCCCAGGCAGCAGGCCGCGGCCACGGCGAGTGCGAAGACCATCACGTCGTGCACCTCAAGACCGTGCGGTCGTAGGAGACTTGACAACAAGACGATAGCCGCACCAGGAGTGGTGCCCCGGCCGAGTACCCGCGTTTCGGTCGTTCATCCGGACAGGCGAGAAGACGGACAAACGTTCGACGTTCACGAGTGCGGCAATCGAGGGGCTGTATTGGCTGCCCGAGGTAACGATCTGCTGCACAGTCCCGGCCGCACGGGGGACGGCAACGGGCCCTCCCGCTAGCTTACTTGACGTCACTTCAGCACCAAGATCCACCCTTGACGCGGAGCCGTGACTACCGGTTTGCTGTGCGTGACCGTACGCCGTGGAGGAAGCCCGCAGATGACGCCCCCACCCCCCTTGGGCCGCCACCGGAACAAGGACGGGCTGACCTTCGACCCCGCCCTCGACGACACCGAGCTGGCCGGCGCGCGCGACGCCCTGGCCCGCGGCCGCTGGAACGAGGCCCGCCGGCTGATCGCCCGCACCGGGGACGACTGGGACCGCCGCGGCCACCGCCTCCTCGTCCTGGCCGAGGGCGCCACCAGCGCCGTCTGGGCCCGGGAGTGGCAGCTCGCCGAGCCCGACAGCGCGGACGCCGCCCTCCTGCTCGCCTGTGCCTCGGTCTTCCGCGCCCTGGACGGCAAGGAGCCCCCCGACACCGCCCGCGCCCTGTGCCTGGCGGCCGCCAGGACCACGCCCCGCGACCCCACCCCCTGGCTCGGCCTGCTCGTCCTCGCCCGCCGCACCGGCACCGACGACGAGTGCGTACGCGCTTTCGACCAGGTGCGCGCCCGGCACCGCGACCACCACCACGCCCACCACCTGATGGCGGCCCGCCTCGCCGAGCACCAGAAGGGCGACCGCGACGACCCCCTGCACGAGGTCTACGACTTCGCCGCCTGGGCCGCCGAGCAGGCACCGGCCGACTCCCCGCTGGCCGTCCTGCCCGTCGTCGCGCACGCCGAGCGCTACCGGGTCCTGGCCGGCGCCGGGCTGGAGCCGGCCGACCCGGCCCGCTCGGGCCACTGGAGCACCCGCCGGGCCCGACAGGTGATGAAGGCCGCCTTCGACTGGTGGCTGGAGTGGGACACCGACGAGGGCGCCGGCACCGGCGCCCGGGCCCCCGCCGCCCACCCCCGGCGCAAGGTCGACCTCAACTTCCTCGCCCACGCCAAGTTCCACGAGGGCCGCCCGGCCGAGGCCGCCGCCCTGCTCACCCGCATCGGGCCGCACGCCACGCACGCCCCCTGGGCCTACCCCGACCGGGACCCCCGCACGGCGCTGCGCGCCGTGCGCCGGGCCGCGCTCGGCATCGCCTGACCCCGCACCCCCCCGGCCCGGCAGCCACCCGGGCCGCCATCGCCTGCGCATCCCCACGGGATCCCCACGGGAAGGACCACCCCGCCATGACGACGGGCACCACCAGTGAGATCAGTACGTTCAAGGGCGTCGCCGGACGGCTGAGCGCCGGCCGCATAGGAGTGGCCGGCCTGCTGCTGGCCGTCGTGGCCGCCAGCGCCCCGCTGATGGTCACGGCCGGCGTCATGCCCAGCATCTACGGCGTCATGGGCATCACCGGCCAGCCCCTGCTCTTCGTCATCCTCGGGGTCGTGCTCATCCTGTTCAGCTTCGGCTACGCCGAGATGAGCCGCCACGTCCACAACGCCGGCGCCTTCTACGCCTATATCGCCCGCGGCCTGGGCGGCACCGCCGGCGCCGCCGCCTCCGTCGTGGCCCTCGTCGCCTACAGCGCCATGCAGGTCGGCATCTACGGCATCTTCGGCCACGAGGTGTCCGGACTGCTGCGGGCCCACCTGGGCCTGAGCACCGCCTGGTGGGTGCCGGCCGCGGCGGCCGTCGCCGTCGTCGCCGGCCTCGGCTGGCTGAAGGTCGACCTCAACGTCAAGGTCCTCGGCGTGCTGCTGCTCGTCGAGTGCCTCATGGTCGGCGCCTTCGACCTCGCCGCCGTCGCCGACCCCGGACCGGACGGGCTCTCCCTGCACGCCTTCGACCCCGCCACCCTGGCCGGCGCGGGGCTCGGCACCGCCCTGTCCTTCACCATCGCCTCGTTCGTCGGCTTCGAGCAGGCCGCCGTCTACGCCGAGGAGACCAGCCGCCCGCACGTCGTGGTCGCCCGCGTCACCTTCCTCGCCGTCGGCTTCGTGGCCCTCTTCTTCGCCCTCGGCTCCTGGGCGATGAGCGTGGCCGGCGGCCCCGCGGAGATCACCCGACTGGCCGGCGAAAAGGGCCCCGATCTGCTGTTCGACCTCACCCGGGCCCGGCTGGGGGCCACGTTCACCACCGTCATGCACGTCTTCTACGTCACCGGCATGTTCGCGGCCATGCTCAGCTTCCACAACGTCGTCGCCCGCTACGCCTTCGCCATGGGCCGCGAGGGCCTGCTGCCCGCCGCCCTCGGCCGCACCTCCGCCACCAGCGGCGCACCCGCCTACGGTTCGCTGCTGCAGAGCACCGTCTCCCTGCTCGCCGTCGCCCTCTTCGCCGTCACCGACGACCGGCCCACGGGCGACCCCACCGCGCCCGTCCAGCGGCTGTTCACCTGGATGGGCAACGTCGGCGCGCTCGGCGTCATCCTGCTGATGGCCACCGCCAGCGCCGCCGTCATCGTCTTCTTCGTACGCCGCGGCGCCGCCCGCGCCCAGGCCGCCCGGCTCGTCGCCGCAGCGGCGGCCGGGCTGGCCCTGCTGGTCATCGCCGGCTACGCGGTCAAGGACTTCCACGTGCTCGTCGGCACCGGCCCCGGCTCGGCCCTGGGCTGGGTGCTGCCCGGGCTCATGGGCGCCGCCGTCGTCCTGGGCGTCGTCTACGGGCTCGTGCTCAAGGCGGTGCGCCCCGAGGTCCACGCCCGGATCGGGCTGGGCAACGAGGCGTTCCGGCTGGAGAAGGCCGCGGCCACCGCCGGGGCCCCCACCGCTCAGCGAAAGGTTTCACCATGACCTGCTGCCACCCGGCCACCCCGCAGCCGCAGGGCACCGCCGCCGTCGCCCACCCCCTGGACCCGCTCGGCGCCGAAGAGATCACCACCGCCCGCCGGATCCTGCAGGAAGCGGGCAAGGTGACACCCACCACGCGCTTCCCGATGGTCCTGCTGGAGGAGCCCGCCCGGCACACGGCCGCCGCCCACCGCCCCGGCGACCCCGTCGTGCGCAGGCTGCGCGTCACCCTTCTCGACACGGCCACCGGTGCCTCCGCCGAGGCGGTCGTCGACGCCGGCGCCGGCCTGCTGCTGTCGTACCGGGAGCTCGACCCGGCCACCGAGGGCCAGCCGCAGGTGCTGTTCGAGGAGTACGTGCTCGTCGACGCGCTGGTCAAGGCCGACCCGGGCTGGCGCAAGGCCATGGCCGAGCGGGGGATCGAGGACACCTCGCTCGCCGTCTGCGCCCCGCTCGCCGCGGGCGGCCTCGTGCTCGACCGCCCCGGCCGCCGGCTGCTGCGCTGCCTGACCTGGCTGCGCTGCGACGCCACCGACAACGCCTGGGCGCACCCCGTGGGCGGTCTGGTCGCCGACGTCGACGTCACCGAGCGCACGGTCGTACGGATCGTCGACACCGGAGCCGTCCCCGTACCGGCCGAGTGCGGGCGCTACGAGGCCGAGTTCACCGGCCCGCCCCGCACCGACCTGCGGCCGCTGGAGATCACCCAGAGCCAGGGGCCCTCCTTCCGGCTCGACGGGCCGCAGCTGACCTGGCTGAACTGGAGCTTCCGCATCGACTTCAACGCGCGCGAGGGCCTGGTCCTGCACCGGGTCACCCACCGCGACGGCGACCGCGAGCGGTCCGTGCTCCACCGCGCCTCCCTCGCCGAGATGGCCGTCGCCTACGGCGAGAGCGAGGAGACCCGCAACTGGGTGGCCTTCCTCGACGCCGGCGAGTACTCCCTGGGCCGCAACGCCAACGCGCTGCGCCTGGGCTGCGACTGCCTGGGGGAGATCCACTACCTCAACGCCGTCCTCGCCGACGAGACCGGCGACCCGCTGACGCTGCCGAACGCCATCTGCATCCACGAAGAGGACCAGGGCCTGCTGTGGAAGCACACCGACGTCTTCAACGACATGGCCGTGGAGTCCCGCCGCGCCCGCCGCCTGGTCGTCTCCTACATAGCCACCGTCGGCAACTACGACTACGGCTTCTACTGGTACTTCCACCAGGACGGCACGATCGCCTTCGAGGCCAAGTCCACCGGCATCGTGCAGACCTCGGCGATCGAGCCCGGCGCCGGCTCGCCGCACGGCACCGAGGTGGCCCCCGGCCTGCTGGCCCCCTACCACCAGCACCTGTTCTGCGTGCGCCTCGACGTGGCGGTCGACGGCCTGCACAACACCGTCGAGGAGGTCGACGTCGTCCCCGTGCCGGCCGGCCCGGACAACCCCCACGGCAACGCCTTCACCACCCGGACCACGGTCGTCGCCGACAGCGCCGACGGCGGGCGGCTCGCCGACCCCACGACGGGCCGGCGCTGGCGGATCACCAACCCCGCCTCGCGCAACCGCATGGGGCAGCCCGTCGCGTACACCCTCGTACCGCAGCCGGGGCCCGTCCTGCTCGCCCGGCCCGGCTCGCCGGTCGCCCGGCGCATGGCGTACGGCACCAAGCACCTGTGGGTCACCCGGCACCGCGCCGACCGCCGCTACCCGGCCGGCGAGTACCCCAACCAGCACCCCGGCGACGGCGGCCTGCCGCAGTGGACCACCGGCGGCGAATCCCTGGAGAACACCGAGCTGACCGTCTGGCACACCTTCGGCCCCACCCACCTGCCGCGGCTGGAGGAATGGCCGGTGATGCCGGTCGAGCCCACCGGCTTCACCCTCAAGCCCACCGGCTTCTTCGACCGCAACCCTGCCCTGGACCTCCCCCGGGAGACCCCGAGCGGCCACTGCGCCCCGTAGGGGCGCGGGGCAGTGTCGGTCTGCGGCTCCGCCGCGCGGGCGCGACACGTTGCCTCGACTGCGGGCCGTCGGTGGACGGTCGCGCAGTTCCCCGCGCCCCTGCGGGGCGTTGCATGATTCACCGGACACGCCCTGGGCGCCCCGTAAGGGGCGCGGGGAACTGCGCGACAAGCCACGACGCGCCCGCAGACGGAGTGCCGGGCCGAGCCCGGTTCCCCGGGGTGGTGCGTCGGCTGCGGGCCGTGGGTGGCCGATCGCGCAGTTCCCCGCGCCCCTGACGGGGCGCTAGTCGGCCAGGGCCTTGCCGACCCGCCGGGAGACCGTGAACGCGTACAGGTCCAGCACCCCCGGCGGCTCCGCCAGGCCCGGGCCGCCGGCGCGGACCCAGGCGGCTATGTCGTCCAGCGCCCCGTCGTCGTTGACCAGCCCCAGCCACACCGGCCTGCCGCCCGCGGCCCGGCCGGCGGCCGACGGCTGGACGACGACCACGTTGGCCTGTTCGCACACGTCCAGGCACTCCGACGCCCGTACCGGGGCCGCGCCGTCCAGGGCGGCCCGCAGGCGGGCGATCTGCCCGGCGTGGTCGACGCCGGGCACCTTGGACCCGTCACCGCAGCAGCAGCCGCGGCAGACCGTGATCCGGCAGGGGGCGGGCGCGGGGCGACGAGCGCTGTCAGTGATCATCGGGTGATCATACGGAAGCGCCCGCCGCCTGCGGGAGCCCTCAGTGCTGCTCTTCGGCCGCCACCGGCTTGGGGATGAGGAAGGACGTGGCCAGGGCCGCGACCATGATCGCCACACCGGCCACCATGCCGGCGACGTAGCCGCCGGCCGAGGAGGCGTCCGAGGGCACCAGCGCCGTCTTCACGGCGTACAGCGCGGCGAAGCTCAGCCCCGCGCCCAGGTTGAAGGCGCCCGCGTTCAGGCCGGGCAGGAAGCCCGGGTTCTCCTTCGGGGAGTGCACCACGCCCAGGCCGTTGAGCACGATGTTGGCCACGCCCGCGTAGGTGATGCCGACCAGGACCGAGGTCACCAGCAGCAGCACGCGCGAGTGCGCCGGGATCGTGACGATCATCAGCACGACGGAGGCCGCGGAGCCGACCAGGCCCAGGCGCAGCACGCGCCCGTACCCGAAGGTCGCCGCCAGCCGGCCCGCGACCGGGCCCATGGCCAGGCCGGCGAGGGCGTACGGGGTCAGCGTCCACCAGGCCGACTGCTCGGCGGACATGCCGAGCCCCGCCTGCGCGTCCTGCGCGAACGCCGGGATCAGGCCGTTCATGACGGCGAACACGCCCGTCATGGTGAGCACGGTGGTCAGCAGCGTCGCCCAGGTGGCGCGGCGCCGCAGGTGCGCGGTGGCCACCAGCGGGTGCGCCGAGCGGTCCTCGGTGCGCCAGAACAGGCCGAAGGCGACCGCGGCGATCGCGGTCAGGCCGCCCACCAGCGCCCAGTTCGCACCGCCGAGCTTGCCGGCCTCGTTGAGCGCCACGAGCAGGGCGCCGACCGAGACGACCAGCAGGGCGACGCCCGGCCAGTCCATGCGGTGCGAGCCGGCGACCTTCGACTCCGGGGTTAGGAACGCCACCAGGGCGGTCGCGATCACGGCGACCGCGGCCATGGCCCAGAAGACGGCCTGGAAGCCGTGCTTGTCGGCCAGGAAGCCGCCGGCCAGCGAGTCCACGCCGGCCACGCCGCCGTTGACCGCGGTGATCACGCCCAGCAGCGTGCCGTACCGCTTGGGCTCCTTGATCTCGACGCGCAGCATGATCAGGCACAGCGGCACGACCGGGCCGGAGGCGCCCTGGATCACCCGGCCGGCGAAGAGCATCGGAACGCTGGTCGCGAACGCGGCCACGACGCAGCCGACCGCCATCAGGGCCAGCATGCCGGTGAGCACCTTGCGGCGGCCGACGAGGTCGCCCAGGCGCGGCAGGAAGAGGGAGAACAGGGCCGCCGACGTGAAGAACGCGGTCTGGGTCAGACCGATCTCGGCGGAGCTCGCCCCCAGCTCGTCCTCGATGCTCTTCAGCGCGGGGCTGAGCATGCTGGCGTTGAGCTGGAAGGCGACACAGGCCGCGAGGAGGGCGGTGACCAGCACGCCCACGCGAACGGGACGGCGGTCGGACAGGGAGCGGACCGGAGTGCGCTCGGAGAGAGAAACGTTCATGCCTTGACGTGCGGTGTGGGGGATTGCCGAAGGACGCGGCGCACGACCGCGCACACACAGAAAAACCCCAGCTCAGCTGGGGTTTCCGGTGAGTGTCCGAGGGGGGACTTGAACCCCCACGCCCGATAAAGGGCACTAGCACCTCAAGCTAGCGCGTCTGCCATTCCGCCACCCGGACCAGGTGTCTGTCTCTGCGGGGCGTTCCCCGCGGCGACATGGAAAACAATACCAAACATTCGCGGGTGCCCGATCACCCCTCCTGCCCAGTGATCGGTCCGCTGATCGTTACGGGCGCATGTCGGGCTCATTGCGGCCTTGGGTGGGGGCGGCCCGCGAGGGAGGATGGCCGGTGCACCCATGCCGGCGCCCCGGCCACCAGTGCGCGGCGCCGGACGCGAACCACGAGGAGGCAGCGTGAGCCAGTCGAAGCCGGCCGCGGGGGCGGCGATCCGCGGCGAGGACGAGGTCGTCGACCTGTGCCGGGACCTGATCCGGATCGACACCAGCAACTACGGCGACCACTCCGGTCCCGGCGAGCGGCGCGCGGCGGAGTACGTGGCCGAGAAGCTTGCCGAGGTCGGGCTGGAGCCGCAGATCATCGAGTCCCACCCCGGCCGGGCCTCGACCGTCGCGCGCATCGAGGGCACCGACCCCTCGCGGCCCGCCCTGCTCATCCACGGCCACACCGACGTCGTGCCCGCCGACGCGGGCGACTGGACCCACCACCCCTTCTCCGGCGAGATCGCCGACGGCTGCGTGTGGGGGCGCGGCGCGGTCGACATGAAGGACATGGACGCCATGACCCTCGCCGTCGTCCGCGACCGCCTGCGCTCCGGCCGCCGGCCCTCCCGCGACATCGTGCTCGCCTTCCTCGCCGACGAGGAGGCCGGCGGCGTCTTCGGCGCCCGGCACCTGGTCGACAACCACCGCGACCTGTTCGACGGGGTGACCGAGGCGATCGGCGAGGTCGGCGGCTTCTCCTTCACGGTCAACGAGGACCTGCGGCTGTACCTGATCGAGACCGCCCAGAAGGGCATGCACTGGATGCGGCTGACCGTGGACGGCACCGCCGGCCACGGCTCGATGACCAACAAGGACAACGCGATCACCGAGCTGTGCGAGGCCGTCGCCCGGCTGGGCCGGCACGAGTTCCCGGTGCGCGTGACCAAGACCGTACGGGCGTTCCTCGACGAGCTCTCCGACGCGCTCGGCGTCCCGCTCGACCCCGAGGACATGGAGACCACGCTCGCCACGCTCGGCGGCATCGCCAAGATGATCGGCACCACGCTGCGCAACAGCGCGGCCCCGACGATGCTGGGCGCCGGCTACAAGGTCAACGTCATCCCCGGGCAGGCCACGGCCCACGTCGACGGCCGGTTCCTGCCGGGTTACGAGGAGGAGTTCCTCGCCGACCTCGACCGCATCCTCGGCCCCCGCGTCCGGCGCGAGGACGTGCACGCCGACAAGGCGCTGGAGACCAGCTTCGACGGCCGGCTCGTCGAGGCCATGCAGTCCTCGCTGCGAGCCGAGGACCCCATCGCCCGCGCCGTGCCCTACATGCTCTCCGGCGGCACGGACGCCAAGTCCTTCGACGACCTGGGCATTCGCTGCTTCGGCTTCGCGCCGCTGCAGCTGCCGCCCGAGCTCGACTTCGCCGGAATGTTCCACGGCGTCGACGAGCGGGTGCCCGTCGACGGCCTGAAATTCGGGGTGCGCGTGCTCGACCGGTTCCTCGACGCGTGCTGAAATCCCCCGGGTTCGCCCACCCTTGGTGCTTTCTTAACCGGAAAGAGTGAACGCCCGGGCGCGTACGTAGCCGGATTACCTCCTCATCGTTACAGGTGTGCGGTCCGCGGCTGGGATCGCATTGCCAACAAGGAGGAATCCATGCTCAAGAAGGTCGTCGCCGCTGCGGCTGCCACCAGTGGTCTCGTTCTCGCCGGCGCGGGTGTTGCCGCCGCCAGCAGCGGGGCCCAGGCGGTGTCCACGCACAACCCCGGCGTCGTCTCGGGCAACGTCGTGCAGGTCCCGGTCGAGGTCCCGGTGAACGTGTGCGGCAACACGATCAACGTCGTCGGGCTGCTGAACCCCGCCACCGGCAACGTCTGCGTCAACAAGTGACGTCCCTGTCGGAATCGACGCGGGATTGAACCAGGGTGGCTCCGGAGCGCACGGCTGGTGCTCCGGAGCCACCGGGCTTTTCGACTGGGCATTCCGTTGCGCGGGTAGGGATCGGCGCAATGGAGGCAAAAACAAAAGGGGCAAGACGACAATGCGACAGGTCACCAAGAAGGGCCTGATCACGGCTGCGGCGGCGAGCGGGGTCCTCGCCGCAGTGACCGGCAGCTACGCGCAGGCGGACTCGGGTGCGGGCGCCGTGGCGACGCACAACCCGGGTATCGCGTCCGGGAACACGGTGCAGGTTCCGGTCACCGTTCCGGTCAACGCCTGCGGCAACACCGTCAACGTGGTGGGGCTGCTGAACTCGGCGACGGGCAACACGTGCGTCAACGGCGGGGGCGGCGGCCACGCCACCCACGGCGGTCACGGCGGCGGACACGACGGCGGTCACGGCAGCGGTCACGGCGGGGCACAGGCGGGCGCGAAGAACACCGACTCGCCCGGCATCGGCTCCGGCAACACCGTGCAGGCGCCGATCAGCATCCCGGTGAACGCCTGCGGCAACAGCGTCGACGTGGTGGGCATCGGCAACCCGGCCAGCGGCAACACCTGCGTCAACGACGGCCAGGGCGGCGGGCACGACCACCAGCCGCCGCACGGCGACCAGCCCGGTCACCCGGGCGGGCACCACCCCGGCGGCCACCACAACCCGCCCGGCGAGAAGCCCGGTCACCAGCCGCCGGCCGGTGGCGAGCACCACGGCCCCGGCGGGCACCCGCAGAAGCCGGGCGGCCACATGGGCACCCCGGCCACGGAGGTGAAGGACGCCCACCGCGGGGCGGAGGTCCTCGCCGAGCACCGCCCGGCGACGGTCGCCCAGCAGGCCGCCGAGCTCGCGCACACCGGTGCGGGCCAGATCGGCGCGGCCGCCGCGGCCAGCGCGGCGCTGCTGGCCGGCGGCGCGGTGCTCTACCGCCGCGCCCGCGGCTCCCAGGGCTGACGGCCCCGGAGCACGGTCGCACGGACGCACAAAGGAGCGGGCCCCGCCGCCGCGGGGCCCGCTCCACTGTCGTACCTTTCACACTGTCGTGCCCCTCACCAAGTGGCACGGATCTGGCGGATGATCCGGCGTCGCAGCCGCACCCGCCGGCTGCCGTCCGGATACAGGCGTAGTCGGTCCAACTCCCAGTGTCCGTACTCGGCATGGTCCGTCAGCAAGCGTGTGGCGGCGCCGCGGGAGACCCCTCGGGGCACATACACATCGCAGAATTCGTATTCCGGCATCGCATCTATTGTGCGGGAACGGGCCCGGTGCGGATAGCGTCTGCACTATGTCTGATGCTGCGCAGCCGACCGCTGCCGAGGTACGCGCCGCCGCCGAGGCGGTCAAAGCCGCTCTGGACCGTCACCTCGAGGCCATCGAACGCCGATCGGGGGAGGACGACCCGGCCGTCTACGCCGCGTTCAACGAGCTGGCCGCGACAGCCGAGGCGTACGACGAGCTGCTCTACGACGCCTACGACGAGGTCACCCCGTTCGAGATCCCCGGCGACGACGCCCTGCCCGCCTACGCCGGCCCCGAGGAGCCCAGCGCGCTCAGCGTGCTCATCCGCAGGGACTACGCCGTGGTCGAGCCGCAGCGGCTGCTGTCCCAGGCCCGGCGCGTCGCCGACCTCGACCCCGACGCCGGCGAGGACGTGAGCCGGGGCGCGGCCGCCGCCGGAACCACGGCGGACCTGGTGGGCAGCAGCGTGCACGCGGCCCTGGGAGTGATCTTCGGCGAGTACGAGCCGGACGAAATCGCCTCCCGGCACAAGGAATTCGGCCTGGAGGAGGGTGACTCCACGCTGTGGGTCGCGGCCGCCGACGAACCCAGCGACCCGGGGGAGTGGCTCTCGGCGCCGTTCGACGACGCCGACCCGCAGCGGGTCGTGTGCCGCTTCGACGTCAGCGCCGTCTTCGACGAGGAACCCGACGGCGAGGACGACGACGCCGACGGGCGCGACGGCGACGAGGGCGGCGACGACGGGGACGACGGCGACGACGACCTGGAGGTCGTGCGGGGGAAGGGGCGCTGAGCCCCGTCCCCTGCCCGCCGGCCGGGCAGGATCACCCGGCAGTGCGCGTCTGCGCCTCCAGCAGCCCCCGCAGCCGGGTGGTCCGCTCCTTCGCCGGCACCCCCGCCACGGCCCGGGGCAGCGCCTGATCCACGCCGTGCACCACCGACAGGTGCCGCTCGGCGCGGCCGAAGGCCGTGTACACCCAGGACCGGGTCAGGCCCTGCGCCGCATCGCCCGGCAGCACGACCACGGCCGCCGGCCAGCGCGCACCGGCCGCCTGATGGGCGGTCACGGCCCAGCCGTGCCGCACCTCCTCGGCCACCCGCCCGGGCGGCACGACCACCGGCGCCCCGCCGCACTCCAGCCGCAGGCCGTCCGCATCCGCCCCGACCACGGTGCCGGGCACCATGCGGCCGGGCGCCGGCACGTACGCGACGCGGTCGCCGGGGTCGAAGCCGCCGAAGCGGCCCGGCCCGGGGTTCAGCCGCTCCTTCAGCGCCGCGTTGAGCGCCCGGGTGCCGGCCGGGCCGCCGTGACCCGGGGTGATCACCTGCGTCTGCTCCGCGGGCACGCCGATCGCCCGCGGAATCGAATCCGCCACGAGCTGCACCGTGCGGTGCACGGCCTCCGCCGGCTCGCGCACGGGCACGATCACCACCTCCTTGCCGGGCGCCTCCACCTGGGCCAGCTCGCCCACGCCGATGCCGGAGACCAGCTCCCCGAGGGGGCCCGGATCCGGGGTGCGCGAGACCACCGCCGGACAGGCGCGGGCCGCCACGACGTCCGCGAAGACCCGGCCGGGGCCCGCCGACCACAGCACGCCGGGATCACCGCTGAGCACCAGGCGGGTGCCGTCCGCCAGCGACTCCACCAGCAGGGCGGCCGTCTCCACGTCCAGCTGCGGGGCGTCCAGCACGGCCAGGACGTCCAGGGCGAGCGCGCCGTCCTCGTCCCGGCCGGGCCCCTCCTGCCCCGACAACAGTCCGGCCACGGTCACGGCGTCGGCCACGCCCAGGCCGGCGAGCCGGCGGCGGCCGTCCTCGGTGTGGGCCGCCGCCCAGGCCCGCAGGCCCAGGCCGGCCGCCGCCGCGACCAGCGCGGCGGGCTCGGCCCGGGCGGCCTCGCCGCCGCTGTGCGTCACCAGGCCGTGGCCGGCCGCCGCGCGGATCAGCTCGGCGGCGGACGGCGCCGGGGCGGCGGCCTCCGCGGCCTCCCAGTCGCCCTCCGCCTCGGCGGGGGCGGCCGTGATCAGCCGGGCCAGCCCGTCGGCGAGGCTCTCCTCCGCCATCGCATACCGGTCCAGCCCGAGGAGCAGCCGGACGGGCGCCTCCTGCCCCTCCTCCTCTTCGTCCCCCTCCCGGAACACCAGGACGGTGCCGTCGGCAACGGCACTCTGCAGCGCCGCGTCCGCGTCCGGGACGGACCGCTTGGCCAGCTCGGCGCGCAGCGCCGAGGACTCGAGCGCGGTGTGCCCGGCGAGGGCCGCACGCTCCAGCAGCCACACCACCAGGGCACGGGCGCGCCGCTCGTCGGCGGGCCCGCACGCGTCGCCCAGCAGCGCCCGGGCGAACCCGTCCGCCTGCTCCGGCCGGACGCCCGGCACGGCGAGCAGCCGCCAGGGGTCCTCGCGCAGCTCCTCGGCGGCCTGCTCGCCGAGGGCCTCGGCGACGGCCCCCGCCAGCTGCGCGGGCGCCCCGCCGGCGGCGAGCACCTCGGTCAGCCCGGCACTCGGCACGACCCGGGCCGCCGGCCGCACGGGCCGCTCCGCGGCGGGCGCGGTGGGCGCGGCGGCGCGGGGCTGGGGCTTGGGCCGGGGCGCGGCCTTGCGCTCGGTGAAGAACGAATCGGCGGACCGCTCCCCGCTCTCCACGGCTCGCACGGCGGCGGCCAGCGCCTCGGCCACGGCCGACCGCTTGGACGCGGCGCCCGGCGCCTGCGGCGCGGCCTGCTCACCACCGGGGGGCGCGCCCTGCGCCTGCGGCGCGGCCGTCTCCTCGCGGGAGGCCGCGTCCGCCGCGGCACGCGGCGCTGCGGGCTCGTCGGAGTGCGCACCCGGCGCGTGTTGCGCGGCCTGCTCCCCCTCGGGGCCCCCGGCACTGCCGCGCGAAGGGGCGCCCGGCGCTGGGTCGACCGCGTCGGGACCGGGCCCGGCGACCGGCTCGGGACCCGGTGCCGTCGGCCCGTCGGCCGGCTCGCCGCCGCTCGCGGACGGCGTCGCGCTGCCCGCGCCGGCGAGTGCCGCGCCCCCCGCAGGGCTTGCGGCGGAGACCGCAGGGCCCGCGGCAGGACCTGCAACGTGGTCGCCGACGCCCCCGGCAGGGCTTGGTGCGGGGGAATCCGCGGTGGCCCCCGCCGGGGGCGCGGCGGGGCCGGGGCCCGTGGCGTCGGGCGTGCGGGGGTCGGTCACAGCGTGCTCCAGTCCTGGTCCGGGTAGCGGTGCACGGGCGCCGACACGTCGTCGAGCGCCTGGCAGATCTCGTGCGGAAGCGTAAGGGTCTCCACTGACAATGCCGCTCTGAGCTGCTGTGCCGTGCGGGCGCCGACGATCGGGGCGACGACTCCGGGCCGGTCGCGCACCCATGCCAGGGCGACCTGGAGGCAGGTCGTGGCGAGGCCGTCGGCCGCGGTTTGTACGGCGTCCACGACGCCGCGCGCCGTCTCGTCGAGGTACGGGGCGACGAACGGCGCCAGGCGCTCGGAGGCGCCGCGCGAGTCGGCGGGCGTCGCGTGCCGGTACTTGCCGGTGAGTACGCCGCGTCCCAGGGGGGAGGACGGCAGCAGGCCCACGCCCAGGTCGAGCGCGGCCGGCAGCACTTCGCGCTCGACGCCGCGTTGCAGCAGGGAGTACTCCATCTGCGTACAGGCCAGCCGGGTGCGCCCGCCGGGTGCGGCGAGCTGCCAGGTGGCGGCCTTGGCGAGCTGCCAGCCGCAGAAGTTGGAGACGCCCGCGTAGCGGGCCCGTCCGCTGGCGACCGCGAGGTCGACGGCGTGCAGCGTCTCCTCCAGCGGGGTGTGCGGGTCGAAGGCGTGGACCTGCCATATGTCCACGTGGTCGGTGCCGAGCCGGTCCAGGGAGGCGTCGAGGGCGGCGAGCAGGTGGCCGCGGGAGCAGTCCACGCGCCGCTGGGGGTCCGGCACGCTGCCGGCCTTGGTGGCGATGACCACGTCGTCGCGGGGCACGAGGTCGCCGAGGAGCCGGCCGAGGAGGAGTTCGGCGCGCCCGTCGGCGTAGACGTCCGCGGTGTCGACGAGGCTGCCGCCCGCCTCCCAGAACGTCCGCAGTTGCTCGGCCGCGTCGTGTTCTCCCGTGTCCCGGCCCCAGGTGAGCGTGCCGAGCCCGAGCCGGGAGACCCGTAGCCCCGTACGGCCGAGGTGCCTGTGTTCCATGAGCGCCGAGAGTATCGGTGACGTACCAGGGGTCGGCGCGCTAGAGTCCGCCCGACAACGACGTTACTGACGAGTAAGGGGTGCGGCATGCGGCTCGGTATCAACCTCGGCTACTGGGGAGCCGGGATGGACGCGGACAACCTCGCGGTCGCCCGCGAGGCCGACCGGCTGGGCTACGCGGTGTGCTGGGCCGCCGAGGCCTACGGCTCGGACGCCGCCACCGTGCTCGCCTGGGTCGCCGCCCAGACCGAGCGCATCGACGTCGGCTCGGCCATCTTCCAGATCCCGGCCCGCACGCCCACCATGACGGCGATGACGGCCGCCACGCTCGACTCGCTCTCCGGCGGTCGCTTCCGCCTGGGCCTCGGCGTGTCGGGGCCGCAGGTCTCCGAGGGCTGGTACGGGGTGAAGTTCGACAAGCCGCTCGCCCGCACCCGCGAGTACGTCGAGATCATCCGCAAGGCCATGTCGCGCGAGCGCCTGACCCACGACGGCGACCACTGGACCCTGCCCCTGCCCGGCGGTCCCGGCAAGCCCATCAAGCTCACCGTGCACCCGGTGCGCGAGCACATCCCGCTGTACATCGCCGCCATCGGCCCGAAGAACCTGGAGCAGACCGGCGAGATCGCCGACGGCGCCCTCCTGGTCTTCTTCGCCCCCGAGCACGCCGAGGAGACCACCCTCGCGCCGCTGCGCGCGGGCCGCGAGAAGGCCGGCAAGTCGCTGGACGGCTTCGACATCGTGCCGACCGTCCCCATCGCCCTCGGCGACGACGTCGACGCCCTGGCCGACCTCTTCCGCCCGTACACCGCCCTGTACGTCGGCGGCATGGGCAGCCCCAAGCAGAACTTCTACAACAAGCTGGCGAGCCGCATGGGCTACGAGAAGGAGGCCGCGGAGATCCAGCAGAAGTACCTCTCGGGCGACAAGCAGGGCGCCGCCGCAGCCGTACCGCGCACGCTCATCGACTCCACCACCCTGCTCGGCTCCGTCGAGCGGATCGCCGACCGCATGAAGGCCTACGCGGACGCCGGCGTGACCACGCTCTCCCTCGCGCCCGCCGGCCTGACCCTGGACGAGCGCCTGGCCGCCCTGCGCGCCGGTGTCCAGGCCCTGGAGCTGGCCGGTCTGGCCTAAAGCCGGACGGCGGATGCGCCGATAGGGAATTCTGCGGCCGTGGTGGGGGCTCGGGGGTCTGTCTCCCCGCCACGGCCGACACCGAGCACAACGCCCGTGCGCCGTCATGGTTACGCGCCGGGCGCACCGGAAATCCCCGCACGAGATCCTCCGTTCGGCCCAGCGCCCCCGGCCGCCTGATTGCCGCCCGCCGGCAGGGGCACTTGACTTTGTGCCTACGGAGGTGACGGCCATGCTCACGGCCAGGAGTCTGTTCCAGGAGATCCTCGGCGACGACGAGGCCTTCCGGCTCTTCTGCTCCCTCGCGGCCGGCGGCGAAGCCCAGGGAGGCTGGGAGAACGGCCGGATCGCCGCCCTCGTGCCGCCCGCCCTGCAGCACCTCGCGCCGAAGATCGCCCGGCACGGCGCCGACGAGGACAAGCACGGCCGCATCTTCCGGGCGCTGCTGCACCGGCGCGGCCTGGAGCCGGCCGACGTGCCGCCCGAGGCCGACTACACCATGATCCTCATGCGCCGCGGCATCGGCCTGCCCCACGACAAGCTCCGCGCCGACGTCCCGCTCACCGAGCGCGACATCCTCTCCTACCTCGCCCACAGCCGCGTCACCGAACAGCGCGCCGCCGACCAGATGGACATGCTCACCCGGCACTTCGGCGACCACCCCGAGGTCGGCAGGGCCATCCGGATGATCTGCGCCGACGAGACCAACCACCTCGCCTACTGCCACGAGGAACTGCTGCACCTGGCCGCCCTCGGACACGGCCGCGCCATCCGGGACCTGCTGCGCGAGAGCGCCCTGGCCGAGATCGCCGTTTACCGCGACGTCAGCCTCGCCGTGACGGACCGCATGGCCCGCATCCTGCGCTGGCCGCGCGCCAAGTCGGCCGCCTTGAGGGCCGGCATCCACGCCCTGTACGCGTACGAGCGGGCCGGCGGATGGCGCCGCATGACCACCCTGCGCATGCCCGAGCGCCGAGGCGCCCTCGGCGGCCCGGCGACCCCGGCCCCCGAGTTCGTCTGAGCCCCGGCGACCGAGCGCTCACGGCCGGCCGCGGCTCACAGCCAGCCGCGGCGCTTGAACATCCGGTACAGCCAGTACACCAGCCCCGCCATCAGGGTCACCGCAGCCGGGTAGCCCCAGGGCTGGCGCAGTTCGGGCATGTGGGTGAAGTTCATCCCGTACACCCCGGCGATCATCGTCGGCACCGCCGCCATCGCCGCATAGGCCGAAATCTTGCGCATGTCGTCGTTCTGCTGCACGCCCATCTGGGCCAGATGGGCCGAGAGGATGTCCGACAACAGCCGGTCCAGGCCCTCGATGGACTCGTTCGCCCGGATCAGGTGGTCGCTCACGTCGCGGAAGAAGGGCCAGGACTTCTCGTCGACGAACGGCAGCCGCGTCGTCGACAGGCGCGCCACCGGCTCGCTCAGCGGCAGGGTCGCCCGCCGGAACTCCACCACCTGGCGCTTGAAGGAGTAGATGCGCGAGGCGGTGTGCCGCACGTCCTCGCCCAGCGGCGCGAACACCTCCGCCTCCAGCTCGTCGAGGTCCGCGTGCAGCATGACGGCCACCTCGGTGTAGTGGTCCACGACGGCGTCGCACACCGCGTACAGCACCGCTGTCGGGCCGTGCCGCAGTATGTCCGGATCCCGCTCCAGCCTCTTGCGCACCTCGCCCAGGGGACTGCCCTCGCCGTGGCGCACGCTCACCACGAAGCAGTTGCCGATGAACAGCATGAGCTCGTCGGTGGTGACGGTGTCCCGCAGGTCGTCGTAGACCACGGGTTTGAGCACCATGAACAGCGAGTCGTCGTAGACCTCCAGCTTCGGCCGCTGGTGGGCGTTGAGCGCGTCCTCCACCGCCAGCGGGTGCAGGCCGAACTCGTGGGTGACCAGGTCGAACTCCTCCTGTGTGGGCTCGTACAGCCCGATCCACACGAAGGACTCCCCTTCGGCCCGGGCGACCTCCAGCGCGTCCGCGAGCTCGGCGGGCCCCTCCGTACGGTGTCCGTGCCGGTAGATGGCGCAGTCCACGATCATGCAAGGAAGTCTTCCGCCCAGAGGTCCGCCGTACACCCGCCCGGGCCCGCCGCACACCGGACGGCGGTCGTAGGCTGGCCACCATGCCCACGCTGATCCTGCTCAGGCACGGCCGGTCCACCGCCAACACCTCCGGGGTACTGGCCGGGTGGACCCCGGGAGTGGCCCTCGACGAGCGCGGCGCCGCCCAGGCCGCCGCCCTGCCGCAGCGGCTCTCCGGCGTCCCGCTCGCCGCAGCCGTCACCAGCCCCCTGCAGCGCTGCCGCGAGACCCTCGCGCCGCTGCTCGCCGCCCGCCCCGAGCTGCCCCTGCACACCGACGAGCGCATCGGCGAGTGCCACTACGGCGACTGGTCCGGCCGCAAGCTCGCCGAACTGGCCGACGAGCCCCTGTGGGAGGTCGTCCAGCGGCACCCCTCCGCAGCCGTCTTCCCCGGCGGCGAGTCGATGCGCGCCCTGCAGGCGCGCGCCGTCGACGCCGTGCACGAGTGGAACGAGCGGATCACGGCCGGGCACGGCGAGAACGCCGTCTACCTGATGTGCACCCACGGCGACCTGATCAAGGCCGTCGTCGCCGACGCCCTCGGCCTGCACCTGGACCACTTCCAGCGCATCACCGCCGACCCCTGCTCCCTGACCGCCGTCCGCTACACCCGGCTGCGGCCCTACCTGCTGCGCCTCGGCGACACCGGCGACCTCGCCGGGCTCGTCCCCCGCGAGGACGCGGCCGGCGCGGCCGGCGCGGGCGGCAGCCCGGACGCGGCGGTGGGGGGCGGCGCGGGAGCACCGTGATCGTCCCGCGCAGTAGGGTGGGGACCCGGGCCGCCGCCACCGGCACCCGGCATCCGTCATCCGGACCATTCGAAGCCTTCGAACCCAATGGAGCAGGACGTTGTCCCGTCAGGTGTTCCTCTATGACCCGCCGGACCGCTTCGTCGCCGGTACGGTCGGGCTGCCGGGCCGCCGCACTTTCTTCCTCCAGGCCAGCGCCGGCGGCCGCACCACCAGCGTGGCGCTGGAGAAGGCCCAGGTGGAGGCGCTCGCCCAGCGCATCGACGAACTGCTCGACGAGGTCGTGCGACGCACCGGCGGCAGCGCCCCCGTGCCCGCCATGGCCCCCGTCGAGGTCGCCGACACCGCGCCCCTCGACACTCCCATCGAGGAGGAGTTCCGGGTCGGCACCATGGCCCTGGCCTGGGACGGCGACTCCCAGCGCATGGTCGTCGAGGCCCAGGCCCTCGTCGAGCTGGAGGCCGACACCGACGAGGACCTCGCCGAGGCCGAGGAGCGGCTGCTGCAGGACGAGCTGAACGGCCCGCCCATGCTGCGCGTGCGCATCACCGGCGCCATGGCCCGGGCCTTCGCCAAGCGCGCCCTGGAAGTCGTCAACGCCGGCCGGCCGCCGTGCCCCCTGTGCAGCCTGCCGCTCGACCCGGAGGGACACGTATGTCCGCGCCAGAACGGATACCGCCGCGGAGCGTGACCCCGCACGAGCTGCTGGCCAAGGGCGAGCTGACGGTCCGTGGCCGCATCCGCGAGGCCTCCAACGCGGTGCTGTACTGCACCGTCGAGTACGAGGGCGTGAGCGCCGCCTGCGTCTACAAGCCCGTGGCCGGGGAACGGCCCCTGTGGGACTTCCCCGACGGCACCCTCGCCCAGCGCGAGGTCGCCGCCTACGAGCTGTCCGAGGCCATGGGCTGGGGGCTCGTCCCGCCCACCGTGCTGCGTGACGGACCGTACGGCGAGGGCATGTGCCAGCTGTGGATAGAGGCCACCGAGGACGAGGACGGCCGCGCCCTCCTCGCCCTCGTCGAGGGCGACGACCCCGGCCCCGGCTGGAAGGCCGTCGGCTACGCGGACGTCGGCGAGGACCGCACCGCCCTCCTCGTGCACGCCGACGACGAGCGGCTGCGCCGGCTGGCCGTCCTCGACGCCGTGATCAACAACGGCGACCGCAAGGGCGGCCACCTGCTCCCCGCCGCCGACGGGCGGCTCTACGCCATCGACCACGGTGTGACCTTCAACGCCGACGACAAGCTGCGCACGCTCCTGTGGGGGTGGGCGGGGGAGCCGCTGACCGACGAGGCGCTCCGGGCGCTGCGGCGCCTCGCCGCCGACCTGGCCGAGGGGCGGCCGCTGGCGGCCCGCCTGGCCGAGCTGATCACTCCCGCGGAGATCGACGCGCTGCGCTCCCGGGTGGCGGAACTCCTGCGGACGGGCCGCCACCGCGAACCGAGCGGGCAGTGGCCCGCGATCCCCTGGCCCCCGGTGTAGGCGCCTTGGCCACGCGGCGCCCGGTGCCCCGTAAGGGGCGCGGGGAACTGCGCGACAAGCCACGACGCGCCCGCAGAGCGCCGGACACGCCGTAGCGCCCCGGGCCGGGCTGCGCCCGGGGAACGGTGGAAGGGCGGGGTTGGGGAGAAGCACACCCACCCCCCACCGCACAAGGCCATGTTTTCGGCCAACCGTAGGGTCCGGGTTCGTATCCGGACGCCCCGTCCGGTTACGCTCAGGACATGCATGCCTGGCCCGCTTCAGAGGTTCCCGCCCTGCCCGGCAGTGGCCGCGACCTCCGGATCCACGACACCGCGACCGGTGAGCGAGTGACCCTCGCTCCCGGTCCCGTCGCCCGTATCTACGTCTGCGGCATCACGCCGTACGACGCCACCCACATGGGGCACGCGGCGACCTACAACGCGTTCGACCTCGTGCAGCGCGTGTGGCTCGACACCAAGCGGCAGGTTCACTACGTCCAGAACGTCACGGACGTCGACGATCCCCTCCTGGAGCGCGCCGTCGCCAACGGCGACGACTGGACCGAGCTCGCCGAGCGCGAGACGGCCCTGTTCCGCGAGGACATGACCGCCCTGCGAATGCTCCCGCCGCGCCACTACGTGGGCGCCGTGGAGTCGATACCCAAGATCGTCCCGCTGGTGGAGCGGCTGCGCGACGCCGGTGCCGCCTACGAGCTGGAGGGCGACGTCTACTTCTCCGTCGCCTCCGACCCCGCCTTCGGCGGCGTCTCGCACCTCGACGCCGAGGCCATGCGCCTGCTGTCGGCGGAGCGCGGCGGCGACCCGGACCGCCCGGGCAAGAAGAACCCCCTCGACCCGATGCTGTGGATGGCCGCCCGCCCGGGCGAGCCCAGCTGGGACGGGGCCTCGCTGGGCCCCGGCCGCCCCGGCTGGCACATCGAGTGCGTGGCCATCGCCCTGGAGCACTTCGGCATGGGCTTCGACGTCCAGGGCGGCGGCTCCGACCTGGTCTTCCCGCACCATGAGATGGGCGCCTCGCACGCCCAGGCGCTGACCGGCGAGCACCCCTTCGCCAAGACGTACGTCCACGCCGGCATGGTCGCCCTGCACGGCGAGAAGATGTCCAAGTCCAAGGGCAACCTCGTCTTCGTCTCCGCGCTGCGCCGCGAGGGCGTCGACCCGGCCGCCATCCGCCTGTCCCTGCTGGCCCACCACTACCGGGCCGACTGGGAGTGGACGGACGCCGTCCTCCAGGAGGCCGTGGAGCGGCTGGACCGCTGGCGCGCCGCCGTCTCGCGCCCGGACGGGCCGCCCGCCGAGGCGCTGCTGGAGGAGATCCGCGCGGCCCTCGCCGACGACCTCGACACTCCGGCCGCCCTGGCCGCCGTCGACCGCTGGGCCGCCGCCCAGGCCGCCGAGGGCGGTACGGACACCGGTGCCCCGGGCCTGGTCTCCCGGGCCGTCGACGCGCTGATGGGCGTCGCGCTCTAGCCGTACCGCATGAAGGGCGCGCTCCCCGCCGGGGGAGCGCGCCCTTTCGCGTATGTGCGCGTACACGACAAGTCCATGAGCATCGCGCACGAGTCCATGGTCACCGGGCCCCCGGCTGCGCTATCCACGCGCTCATGAGACCGCGAACACGACTGAGGACACGCCTGAGAACGGTCATCGCCACCACGCTGCTCACTGTCCTCGCCACCCTCGTGGCCCCGGCGGGCAGCGCACGCGCCGAGGCCGCCGAGCAGACCGTGGGCGACGTGACCGGCTTCGCCACGGCCGGGCCCGTCTTCCACCTCCGGGCCGGCACGGCGAAGGTGCGGGTGAGCTTCGTGACCGCCCGCAGCTTCCGGCTGGAGCTCGCGCCGGACGGGCGGTTCACGGAGGCCACCGGCAAGGACATCGTGCTGCCGCAGGGCAGCACGCCCCCGGCCACCCGCTGGCGCGATCTGGGCGACCGGTACGAGATGAGCACCTCGGCGATCACCCTGCGCGCGTACAAGAAGCCCCTGCGCTTCGCCCTGCACCGGGCCGACGGCAGCCGCATCTGGGCCGAGACCAAGGGCCTCACCTGGGGCACGGACGCGGCCGGCAAGGAGCGGACCGTACAGACCCTGACCCGGGGCGCGAACGAGCAGTTCTACGGCGCGGGCATGCAGAACGGGCGCGGCAACACCTCGCACCGCGGCAGGACCGTCGAGGTCGGCGTCGACTACAACTGGGACGACGGCGGCCACCCCAACTCGGTGCCCTACTACCTCTCCACCGCCGGTTACGGCGTCTACCGCAACACCTACGCGCCGGGCACCTACACCTTCGGCGACCCGGTGACGGCCGGCGCGCAGGAGCGGCGCTTCGACGCGTACTACTTCGCCGGCGAGACGGCCAAGGACGTCATCGGGCAGTACACCTCGCTCACCGGCCGGCCGTTCCTGCCGCCGCTGTACGGGCTGGAGATCGGCGACTCCGACTGCTACCTGCACAACAAGAACCGCGGGGAGCGGCACACCCTCGACGCCCTGAAGGTCGCCGACGGCTACGTCGACCACGACCTGCCGCTGGGCTGGATGCTCGTCAACGACGGCTACGGCTGCGGCTACGAGAACCTGGCCGAGGCCGGCAAGGGCCTGGCCGACCGCAAGATGAAGATGGGCCTGTGGACCGAGGACGGCCTCGGCAAGCTCGCCGACCAGGTCAAGGCGGGCCAGCGGGTCGCCAAGCTGGACGTCGCCTGGGTCGGCGACGGGTACAAGTTCGCCCTCGACGGCTGCAAGGACGCCTACAAGGGCATCGAGGAGAACAGCGACGCCCGCGGCTTCACCTGGGCTCCCGAGAGCTGGTCCGGCGCACAGCGCTGCGGCGTGCAGTGGTCCGGCGACCAGAAGGGGTCCTGGGAGTACATCCGCTGGCAGATTCCCACCTACGCCGGCGCCACGATGTCGGGGCTGGCCTACACCACGGGCGACGTCGACGGCATCTTCGGCGGCAGCCCCCGGACGTACGTGCGCGACCTGCAGTGGAAGGCGTTCCTGCCGGCCGTCATGACCATGGACGGCTGGGCGCCCAGCGACAAGCAGCCCTGGCGCTACGGGGAGCCGTACACGTCCATCAACCGCAAGTACTTGAAGCTCAAGGAATCGCTGCTGCCGTACATGTACAGCTACGCGGCCGAGGCCACGCGCACCGGCGTCGGCCCGGTGCGGCCCCTGGCGCTGGAGTACCCGGACGACCCCACCGCCGCCTCCGAGGCGGCGAAGTACGAGTTCCTCAGCGGCGAGTACTTCCTCGTGGCCCCCGTCTACCAGGACACCGACGTCCGCAACGGCATCTACCTGCCCAAGGGCACCTGGACCGACTACTGGACGGGCCGCACCTACCAGGGCCCGACCACCCTCGACGGCTACCACGCGCCCCTGGACACGCTGCCGCTGTTCGTCAAGGGCGGCGCGGCCGTCCCGATGTGGCCGGGCATCCGCTCGTACGAGGACCGCACGGCCGACTCACCGGTGGCCTGGGACGTCTACCCGCAGGGCTCTTCGTCGTTCACCTTGTACGAGGACGACGGCGTGACGAAAGCCCACCGGACGGGCGCCCACGCCGAACAGAAACTGACCGTCGCATCCGGTGGCGGCGCCGACGTACGCCTGTCACTGAGCCCTCTGCAGGGCGACTACCGCGGCAAGCAGACGGCCCGGCCGACGCAGTTCACGGTCCACACGGGCACGGCACCGACTGCGGCCACGGTGAACGGCAGCGACCTGCCGCGCCTGCAGTCGCCCGACGCGGCGGACGAGGGCTGGTGGTACGACCCGTCCGACCGCGGCGGCGTCGTCCACGTCAGGACGGCGACCCGACCGACGGACGAGCCGCTGTCGGTCGAGCTGAGGGGGTGAGCCGACGGGCGCGCCGCACTCCCTTGGCTGCGGCGCGCCCCGCGGGGAACCGGCTCACCCGGCCCGGCTGTTGGTGCGCTTGGGCAGGCAGAACATCAGGGCCCACATCAACGTGAGGGCGCCGCCGACCCACCAGAGGGTGCCGGTGAACGCGTCGCGGTTGATCGCGCCGTCGGGTGAGCCGCCGGTGGCGGCGAAGAACACGAGGGCGGTCAGCGCGGTGCCGAGGGCAATGCCCAGGTGCATTGCGGTGTTGAACAGGCCCGAGGCGGAACCGGCGTTCTCGTGCGGGACCTCGGCGAGGGACATGTCGGCGAGCGGGCCGCCGACCATGCCGAGGCCGAAGCCGATCAGCACGACCGGGACGGTCATCGCGAGGAGGGTCGGGCCGGCCTGCCGGCTGCTGATCTGAAGTCCGTAGGCCGCCATCGAGGCGAGTGCGATCACGACTCCGGCCTGGGGCAGGCGGCGCCCGAAGCGCCCGGCGGTCCTCATCGCGGTCGTCGCACCGGCCAGCTCGCCGAAAGCGAGCAGCACGAAGGCCGCGGCCGCCATCAGCGGATTCATGCCCAGGCCCCGCTGGAGGTACAGCGTCCAGGTCGTGAAGAACAGGCCGCACAGCAGGCCGAGCATCAGCTGGGCGGACAGGCCGCCGGAGAACTGCTTGCCCCGGAAGAGGGACAGTGCCACGAGCGGGGCGTTGTCCTGCCTGTGCTGCTGGTGACGCAGGAAGACGCCGAGCACGAGAATCCCTGCGGCGAGCATGGCGAAGCACCACAGCGGCCACTGGTGGGAACGGCCCTCGGTGAGCGGGAAGACGATCAGGACCACGGCCAGTGCGGACAGCAGCATGCCGGTGAGGTCGAGCCGGTCGGCCTGCTGCGCCGTCGACTCGGGGACGAACCTCCGGCCGAGGAGGATCACGGCGAGGCCGACGGGTACGTTGATCAGGAAGATCGGCCGCCAGCCCAGTCCGATCAGGTCGGCCTCGGTGATCACGCCACCCAGGACCGGGCCCAGGACGTTGGCGAGCGACAGGACGGCCCCGTACAGGCCGAAGGCCCTGCTGCGGTTTTCGCCGTCGAAGGTGACATGGAGAGTGGCCAGGACCTGGGGGATCATCACCGCGACGCCGGCGCCCTGGACGACGCGAGCGGCAATCAGCACACCAGGGCCGGTGGCGATGCCGCACAGCAGCGAGGCCAGGGTGAACACGAGGGTGCCGATGAGGAGGATCTTGCGTCGGCCGTGGATGTCGCCGAGCCGCCCGCCGGTGATCAGCCCGACGGCGACGGTCAGCGAGTAGCCGGCGGTCAGCCACTGCACGGCCGCCGGTTCGGCGCCGGTCGAGTCCTGGACGGCGGGCAGGATGGTGAGGACGACCGACTGGTCGAGGATGTCCATGAGCTCGGCGACCAGGAGCACCACAAGGGCGATCCGGGCGGCGCGGGTCGTCTTCGACGACCGGTCCGGTGTGTCGTGAGCCGGGGGCTCGGCGGTGTGCTGCGGCTCGTTGCCGAGCGCGGGGGAAGGCACTGCGGGGCTCCTGATGCAAGGAAGCGGGGGAGCCCTGCCGTCAGCCGCGCCGGGGCCGGAACATAGGAAACCCGGGGCAGCCGGCAGAGCTGCACCCGGAAAATGACAGGGAAAGGCGGGGGTGGGCGACGCAACTCAGGCCAGCGCAACGTCCGCCCCCGGACACGTTCGAAACCTCGGAACGTGGGGAACTGCGGACGGCTACGTGGCCTGGGAGATAAGTCGTCACCTCGAAACACGGCGCCGGTGCCCCGGAACGGGCACAGGCGGAACCCAAAAAGGGTAAAGGCCCCGCCGGCGCCCGTGCAACGCGATAACTCCCCCACACCCCGCCGCACCGCTGGTCACTCAGCCGAAGTTTCCAACGGCTTGCTGAAGTGGAAGGCGACGATGGACATCCGCTCGCGCAGGTAGAAGCGGTGGGCGTCGGTGCGGTGGGTGCCGGAGTCCAGGGTGAACTGCAGGCAGCCCTCCTCCCGCGCCCGCTCCTGCAGGTACGTCAGCAGCGCCTTGCCCACGCCGCCGGACCGGGCGTCCGCATCGGTGACGAGGTCGTCGACGTACAGCGAGCGCAGGGTGCTGGTGTTGACGACGATCCGCCACCCGGCGACGCCGACGCACCGGCCGTCGCTGTCGTACGCCCCGGAGAACCGCAGCCCGGAGCCGTGTCCCTCCGCGTACACCTCCCGGTATGTCTCCTCGGTGAGGTGCGGGCGCAGCTGGCGCAGGACGGGCAGGAAGTCGGTGACGAGCCGCTCGTCACCCGGGGCCAGGTCGATGATCTTCATGGCCGCACCCTAGGCGAGCCGCCCGGCGCCGACGGGCGAGTGTGACGAGCCCAACGCCCCGCGCACGGCGCCGAGCAGCTCCCCGGGCGAGGTGAGGGCCGGGGGCGTCTCCTCGGGGAGGACCCAGACGCGATTGCCCACGTACTTGGTGGGTGGCGGCGAGAGCAGCGCCCAGTCACCGGGATGGACGGTGACCCCGCCCTCCCCGGCGAACCGGTATCCCGTCCCCAGCGGCAGCAGCCACCACACGGCACGCTCGGCGCCGCTCATGAGGTACGGCCCGATGTGCCGCCCCGCACCCTTCAGCTGCCGCACGGCGGCCACGGCCAACGCGAAGTCGACCCGCACGACGTCCCACTCCCGCCCGGGGAGCAGGGGTGCGGTGCACCCGAGGCGCCACAGGTCCAAGGTCGCGGCGGGAACGATCGAGGCCCGGGCGAGCCAGGCGGTACGGGAGGCGGACACGGTACTCCTTCGGGGCGTACGGAACGGGATCCGAAGGGGACCGTAGGCGCGGTGCGGGAGCGGAAGGGGCACAGTTCGTACCCCCTCGCGGGGCAGCGGTCCGGGGCCTGTCCGGCGGCGCCCCGAAGGGGCGCGGGGAACTGCGCGATCGGCCACCAACGGCCCGCAGCCGACGCACCACCCCTGGGTCCGGGCGCAGCCCGGCTCTCCGTCCGCGGGCGCGTCGTGGCTTGTCGCGCAGTTCCCCGCGCCCCTTACGGGCGCGAAGAGCCGCCGGACACGCCCTACGCGGCCAGCAGGCCGACCTTCACCGCGAGCTCGGACGCGCGGCGACGGCGGTGCGGGCTCATTGCCTCGGACTCGGCCAGGATGATCGTCCGGGCGTGGCCGTTGTAGCGGATCGTCTCGGGGGCCGTCTCGAAGGCCCTGCCCAGGGCGGCGAGGGCGGCCTCGGGCTGGCCGTCGAGGTGGTAGCCGCGGGCCTCCTCGATGCGGTGGCGCGCCCGGCGCGGCCGGGAGGGGATGGCCAGCGCGTCCGCGGCGGCCGCCTGCCGCACCGACTCGCCGCCCGCGTGCAGCTCGACGGCCACGGTGACGGCGTGCGCGCCCATCACGGCGCGGGAGAACGAGGTGACCGGATGGAAGTAGTCCGCGGGCAGCCGGTCGGCCACGGCCCGGGCCGCGTCCCAGTGGTGCCACGCCGTACCGCTGTCGCCCCGGCGGGCGGCGGTGTAGCCGGCTTCGAAGCGCAGGGCTCCGGCAATGGCGAGGACGTCGTCCGCCGCGTCGGGCAGCAGGGGATCCAGATAGCGCAGCGTGTCCCGCGTGACCGCGTCGGCGGCGTCGAAGTGCGCGGGACCGCTGTCGCGGTGGGCCTGCGCGGCCAGCCAGGCGGCGATTCCGATGGTGTGCGCGTCCTCGGACTGCTGCGCGGCGACCATGCCGCGCTCGGCCACGCGCCACAGGAGCGAGGGATCCGGCTGGTAGGCCAGGAAGAACTGGCTCAGGCTGTAGATCTCCGACAGCGCCGCCTGCGCGGCCCGCCGGTCGGCCGCCCGGTCGGCCTGCTGGACGGCCAGCTGCCCGTCGCGGATGAGGTCCGGCAGCAGCGCGCCGATGACATCGCGGTGGTTGGCCGAGGAATGCCGGGCCCGCCAGGCGGCGGCCAGTCGCATCCGCAGCTGCGCGACCGCCGGGGCCCGCCCCGGCGGGACGCAGGGGAACGCGTCGACGGCGGCACGCACGGCCGGCAGCCGGGCGTGGCCCGGGCCGGCGAAGAGATCCACGCGCAGGCCCTGGTCACCGGTGAGCTCGGACAGCTCGCGCACGCGGAGGATCTCCGCGACCCGCAGGATCACCTCCAGCTTCGGCGTCTTGAGCCGGCCGCACTCCACGGCCTTCACCCACGACGGCGACCTGCCGAGCAGCCCGGCGAGGACGGTCCGGCTCATCCCGCGGCGCGTGCGCAGCACCTGCAACCGCTGCCCGAACGCCAGGGGGTCGGCGTACGGCTCGTTGATGGCATCCGATGGCACGATCGTTGGCCTCTCTCCGGACGGCGCGTCACGACCAGAGTATGGCGGGAACCGGCCCGCTGGGGACGCCGAGTTGACGTCCCGGGATGTGCGCTCAAGGTCACAGCGCGCCCGCTCCGCCAGGTGTGAGAATCATGCTCATGACGCCTTCCGCACCGGCCTCGTCCGACCACGGCCGTTACCTCCTGGACAACGCGCAGACCGAGGCGGGCATCCGCTTCCGTGTGCTCGGTGAGCTGTTCGATCCCTCCACCTTCCGGCACATCGAGCAGCTCGGCATCGCGCCGGGGTGGAAGTGCTGGGAGGTGGGCGCCGGTGGCACCACGGTGGTGAGCTGGCTGGCCGACCGGGTCGGGCCCGGTGGGCGGGTCGTGGCCACCGACATCGACACCTCGTGGGCCGACCCCGTCGCGGCGAGCGGCGTGGAGGTGCTGCGGCACGACGTCGGCCGCGACGAACCGCCGGGGGGCGGCTTCGACCTCGTCCACGCCCGGTTGGTGCTGATCCACGTGTCCGATCGGGAGCGAGCCCTGCGGTCGATGGTCGCCTCGCTGCGGCCGGGCGGGTGGTTGCTCGTGGAGGACGCCGCTCCGGCATTGCAGCCGTCGATCAGCCTGGACGAGGACGGGCCCGAGCAGGAGCTGGCCAACAAGCTGCGCGCCGGCTTCCGCTCGCTGATGGCGGCGCGCGGCGCCGACCTCTCCTACGGCCGCAAGCTGCCCCGGCTCCTGCGGGACGCGGGGCTGGCAGACGTCCGTGCGGACGGCTACTTCCCCGTCACCTCACCGGCCTGCGACCTCCTGGAGGCGGCGACCGTCCGCCAGGTGCGTGCCCAGCTGGTCGGGGCGGGGCTGGCAACGGACGAGGAGATCGACCGGCACCTGGCGAACATTGCCGCGGGCGGCCTCGACGTCTCCACCTCTCCGCTGATCTCCGCCTGGGGCCGCCGCGTGTAGGGCGCGGGCTCGAATGCAGCGGTGAGGGGCGAGGGAGCCGCGGCGTGCGCCATATGTGGCCTAAATCGCCACATCGGCCGGGCTGCGTCGGCGTAGTTCCACAAGATGCGGCCGGGAGCTCTAGTGGATGTGTACCTTCCCTACTCCCTGGTTCTCCATGAGGATCGAGTGCCATCCATACGGAATCATTCGATCCGCTTCGCGGACTCCGCGCTCCAGTGAGGACTTGCGTTGGCCCCCTTCGACTCCCAAGAGGTTCCCGTCGGCCGGGCATGGCGGAAGTCATGCCGCATGGTGGGTGGAGGGGCGCTGTCCCCTTGAGATTCCGGATCGGCCGTTCAAGCAGCACCTCACCGCGTTCGTCCCGGGAGGACCGAGGGGTCGCCCCGGCCGCCCCCGCCTCCCGGGAAACGGAGGCCGCCGAAGCGCCTTTGTCGCCCCATGAGATAGACCTCATAAGGACTTCCCTGGCGGTGGTCGAGCCCCTCGCGGGGGAAATAACGGTCTACTTCTACGCCATCCTCTTCGCCCGTTATCCCGAGGTCCGTCCGATGTTCCCGGAAGGGATGGACGCCCAGCGCGATCGTCTCCTCCGGGCGCTGTTGCGGATCGTGGATCTGGTCGACGACGCCGAAAGCCTCGTCGGTTTCTGCGGGCATCTCGGGCGGGACCACCGCAAGTTCGGCACCCTCGCCGCGCACTTCCCGGCCGTCGGCGAGTGTCTTCTCGACACCCTGGCCCGGTACGCCGGCTCCGCGTGGACCCCGGAGATCGCCGCGGCCTGGACGAAGGCGTACGGCACCGTGGCCCAGGTCATGATCAGTGCGGCGGAGCAGGACGAGGCGGTGCGGCCCGCCGTGTGGGCCGGCACTGTCGTGCACCGGTTGCCGCGCGGTCACGGCATCACCGAGATCACCGTACGGCCCGAGGGCGACTACGCGTACGCCGCGGGGCAGTACGTGAGCGTCGAGACCCCGTGGTGGCCGAAGCGGTGGCGTTACTACTCCGTCGCCAACGCGCCCCGCGAGGACGGCACCCTCACCTTTCACGTCCGCGCAGTGCCGGGCGGTTCGGTCAGTCACGCGCTGGCGCACCGGGCGGCGGTGGGCGACGTCGTGCGGTTGGGGCCGCCGATGGGGGACATGGTCCTCGACGCGGCCGCGCACCGCGAGCTGCTCCTCGTGGCCGGCGGCACCGGTCTGGCCCCGATCCGTGCGCTCGTCGAAGAGGTGGCCCGGCGAGGCGGGGGCCATCAGGTGAGCCTTTTCCTGGGCGCCCGGACCGGCGCCGAGCTGTACGCGGTCGACGACATGCTCCGCATGGCCCAGCGGCACCACTGGCTGACGGTCAAAGCCGCGGTGTCCGACGAGTACAGCTTCGGCATTCGCGGGTCCCTGCCGGAGGTTCTGGCCGAGTATGGGCCCTGGTACGAGCACGACGCGTTCCTCAGCGGCCCCGCCCAGATGATCATTTCGGCCAGGGAAGTGCTCGGACTGCACGGAATGCCGACCGATCGGATCCACCACGACCCCTTTGAAACGCCGGTCCTGTCCACTCCCTGATCCGTTCCGCCAGGAGAACTCTTCGTGACATCAGCAGGTGAACACCGGCTGCAGCGACACATGGGCACCGCCGACCGCGCCGCCCGGTTCTACGACCAGCAGGTCCGGGACCATCTCACCCCCGAAATGCAGGACTTCATCGGCCGCCAGGCCATGGTCTTCCTGGCCACCGCCGACGCGAAAGGCGAATGCGATGCCAGCTTCCGGGCCGGTCCGCCCGGATTCGTCCACGTGATGGACGACCGTGCGCTCGCCTATCCGGAATTCCGCGGGAACGGCGTGATGGCCAGCGCCGGCAATGTCCTCGAAAACCCCCATCTCGGCATGCTCTTCGTCGACTTCACCCACCATCATGTGGGACTGCACGTCAACGGCGTGGCCCGCCTCTACTACGACCACGACCTGCGCCGCATGCACCCCGGCCTGCCCACGGACGTCGCGCCGGGCCGCAGTCCGGAGATGTGGGTGCACCTCGCCGTGGAGGAGGCCTACATCCACTGCTCCAAGTACATTCCGCATCTGGTGCCGGCACCCCGCCCGGTCGGCCGGGACGCGTCCCGGCCGAAGGACGCCGAGTACTTCACCAGCCCCCGGCGGCCGGAGTACGGCGCGCACCGGCCGGCGGGCGGACCGGGTTGATCGCGCGGTGCGAGCGGCCCCGGGCAACGGGCGTGGCTCCGGTCAGGGCGCGTCCCGGGGCTGCGGTGGACGTGTGAGGTGGGTCAGGGCTGCCGTGCGGAAGCCGGTGATCAGGCCCCTGTGGTCACCGGCACGCGTGGCGAGGACGACCTGGCCCGGTTCGACGCCTCGTACGGGGATCGTGACGAGGTCCGGGCGGCGGTTGGTCGTCCGGGCTCCTGCCGGTACGAGGGCCACGGCCTGGCCGCTCGCGATGGCTTCGTGTTTGTCCTCGATCGTTTCCACGACGGGGCCGTCGGGGGCGCGGCGTCCGTCGGGCCGGGGGTCGACGCGCCAGAAGGCGTTCCACATGGGGTCCGGGAGGCAGACCATGGGTTCGTCGGAGATGTCGTCGAGGGTGATGGACTCCTTTCCGGCGAGACGGTGGTCGACGGGCACCATGAGCAGCCGTGGTTCGTCGTACAGGACCGTCACCCGCAGGCCGTCGGCCGTGAACGGCATCCGGGCCACGACCGCGTCGACGTGGTGGTCCAGCAGGGCCGCGCGCGGTTCGTTCCATGCCAGGTGCTGCGTGCGCACCTCGGCTTCCGGGTGCCTGTGGCGCAGGTCGCGGACGGCGGGGGTGATGATGAGGCCGGTGGTGTAGCCGATGGTGATGTGGCTGGGCTCGGCCACTGCGCGGGTCTGCGCAACGGCCTGAGCGGCGGACCGCAGGAGCGTCCGGGCGTGCTGCAGGAAGGCGGCTCCGGCCTCGGTGAGGTGGGTGCCCTGCGGAGTGCGGTCCAGCAGGCGGGCTCCCAGCTGGTCCTCCAGGCGGCGGATCTGCCGGCTCAGGGAGGGCTGGGCGAGGTGCAGGACGGCGGCGGCGCGGCCGAAGTGCCGTTGCTCGGCGACGACGGTGAAGTAGCGCACCAGGCGTAAGTCCAGATCCGCGGACGAGTCGGACGTCTCAGACATGCTCCGACTGTATTGCGCGTCACGGGCGCGAGCCCTGTGGGTCTCGCATGAACTGCTGTGATGCCCATGCGGTATCGGCCGTCCCGGAACAGGTCTTGGACGGCGGACGCGTGGTCACGTCAGGGTGGGGACACCGGCCGGCATTCCGTCGCCGGCTTTGTCGAGCGAACGAGCAAGCGAGGTACTGATGAAATTCATCGTCCGCACCGGACTCGCCGCCCTCCTGACCGCGGGTGCCGTCGCCACGGCGGTCGCCCCCGCCGTCGCCGCCGGGACCGGGCACGCTCCGGCCGTGGCCGGCGCGCACGCGGTGGTGGCGAACCCCAAGACCATCAAGGCCGCCGCGTACAACCAGGCGCGGAGCATCCTGGCGAAGGCCGGGAGCCAGACTGCCGCCAAGTCGCACCCCATCCATGGGAAGGACGACGTGCCGGTGAGTTATGGAACCAGCCTGCTGGCCGCTTCCCGCGACGAGTTCCGGCAGACCGACAAGCACCTGCCGGACAAGCAGAAGAAGTCCGGGATGTCGCTACCGCATTACAACGCCATTCACAGCGCGGCGAAGACGATGGGCATCACCCAGTGGTGACCTGCGACTGAGCACGCTGACGTGCAGGCCCCGCCCCCGTAGGGGGACGGGGCCTGCGCCGTCGTCGGCAAGCGGAAGGTATTAGCTCAACTACGCAACTCCTTGCGCAGTCGAGCAAACCGCCGCTACCGTCTTGCTTATGCAAGCAAACAACCGCGCGACCGAGCAGGAGCGCACGTTCACGGAGGCCGCGCGGCGGGCGCAGATCGTGGGGGCGGCGATCGAGGTGATCGCCGATCTCGGGTACGGCAAGGCCACCTTCGCGCGCATCGCGGAGCGGGCCGGGCTGAGCAGCACCGGGATGATCTCGTACCACTTCAAGGGGAAGGACGACCTCATGCGCGAGGTCGTCGCTGAGGTCCTGCGCGTCGTCGGCGAGTACATGGTGCCGCGCATCGAGGCCGAGTCGACCGCGCGGGGGCGGCTGCGGGCGCACATCGAGTCCAACATCGCGGCGCTCACCGTGTACCCCAAGCACCTGCCGGCCCTCGTGGAGGTGCTGACCAACACCCGCATGCCGGATTTCGACGCCTCCATGGACGCCTTCCTGCACGACATCGCCGACCGCATGAGAGCGGCTCAGGCGGCCGGCGAATTCGGCGAGTTCGACCCGTGGGTGATGGCCCTGGCCATCCGCAGCGCGATCGACGCCGTCATCAGCCGGGCGGCCACCGACCCCGGGCTCGATCTCGCCCTGTGCGGGCGGGAGCTCGCCGACCTCTTCGACCGGGCGACACGCAAGTAACACCACAGAAGGCAACAGGGCGGGGGAAAGACAGTGACGGAAGCGACCGAGGCGACCGAGGTGACCCCGGTGAGGACGCGGGCCGAGAAGGCCGCCGCCGTCCGCCGCTACGCGCTCAAGCAGCTGCTGTTCGAGCTGGGGCTGCCGCTCGGCGCCTACTACGGGCTGCGGGCCGCCGGCGTGAACCAGTGGGCCGCGCTCCTGGTCGGCAGCCTGCTGCTCGTGCCGTGGATCGGGTACGGGATGGTGCGCCGGCGCCGCATCGAGGGGATGGCGGTGTTCACCCTCGCCGTCCTGGTCGTCGGGGCGCTGATGACGCTGGTGACCGGCGACCCGCGGACGCTCCTGGTCCGGGACAGCTGGCTCGCCGCGCTGATCGGCCTGTGGGTGCTGGGCACGCTGCCGACGCGCAGCCCCTTCATGCTGACGGCGTTCCGTCCCCTGATCGTGGCCAAGGTGGGCGAGGACGGCTTCCGGCAGTGGCGGGCGCAGTGGGAGGCGAATCCCGTGTTCCGGCGGCGCATCAGGGTGATCACCGCGGTGTGGGGGACGGTGCTCACGCTGGACGCCGGCGTGCGCGTCGTGCTGGCGCTGACGCTGCCCGTCGACCTCGTACCGACCGTGAGCACCGTGCAGTGGCTGGTGGTGCTGGCGGGACTGATCTTCTTCCACAAGTGGTACGTCACCCGCAGCGGGCTCGAGGCCTGAGGCATGAGGCATTGATGACAGGAGCGGCCATGGACACGGACGTCATCGTCGTCGGGGGCGGCCCCACCGGGCTGACCCTCGCGGGCGAACTCGCACTCGCCGGCGTGCGCGCCGTCGTCCTGGAGCGGCAACCGGTGCGCTCCGGGCAGTCCAGGGCGCTCAACCTGCAGCCGCGCACCGCCGAGATGCTCGACATGCGCGGCTGGCTGGAACCGGTGCTCGACCGGGCGCTCACCACCGTGCCCACCGGCCACTTCGCCGGCATCCCGCTCGACTACGACGTCTTCGACACCGCCTTCCCGTACCAGGTCGGCATTCCGCAGGCCCGCGTGGAGGAGTTCCTGGAGGACAACCTCGCCGCGTACGACGTGCCCGTGCTGCGCGGGCACGAACTGACCGGGCTCGCCCAGGACGCGGACGGCGTGACCGCGACCGTCGCCACCCCGGACGGTACGACGCGCCGGCTGCGGGCGGCGTACGCCGTCGGCGCGGACGGCGCGCGCAGCCGCGTGCGCAAGGAGGCGCACATCGCCTTCCCCGGGCGCGACGGCCGCCTGTCGATGGTGGTCGCCGACATCGTCCTGGCGGACAACGGCACCCTGCCCACGCAGTGGCCGCTGCCGCGCTACGACGCCCGCGACGAACAGCTCTTCCTCGTCCCCCTCGGCGGGGGCGTCTTCCGCTTCCTCTTCGGCGGCCCCGAACAGCAGGAGCGCGACCGCGACGCGCCGGTCACCGAGGACGAGGTCCGGGCGGCGCTGCGGCCGGCGGGCGGGGTGCGGCCCGAACTGGTGGAGGTCCGCTGGGCATCGCGGTTCACCGACGCCGCCCGCCAGGCCGAGCAGTACCGCGCGGGGCGGGTGCTGCTCGCCGGGGACGCGGCCCACATCCACTTCCCGGCCGGCGGCCAGGGGCTCAACCTCGGGGTGCAGGACGCCTTCAACCTCGGCTGGAAACTCGCCTCCGTCGTCACCGGCCGCGCCGGCGAGGACCTGCTGGAGACGTACCACGCCGAGCGGCACCCCGTCGGCGCCGGCGTCCTGCGCAACACCCGGGCCCAGGGCGTCCTGGTGCACCCCGACGAGGACGTGCACGCCCTGCGGGAGACCGTGGCCGGGATGCTCGCCCAACCTGACGCCAACCGGTACGTCGCCGGGCTCGTCTCCGGACTCGGCATCCGCTACCCCATGCCCGGCGCCCCGCCGCACCCCCTGCTCGGCGCCCGCATGCCGGGCGTACGCCTCCCCGACGGCCGCGGACGGCTGCTGGCCCCGCCCCGGGCCCCCGAGGACATGCTCGGCCCGTGGCGCGAGCGCGTGGGCCTCGTCGCGGACGCCGCGACCGGGGCCGACGCCGTGCTCGTACGGCCCGACGGGTACGTGTGCTGGGCCGGGCCGCCGGGGGAGGGGACGCCGCGGACGGCCCTGGAACGCTGGTTCGGACGCCCGTGAGCCCCCGGCCCGGGCTCACCACAGGTCGCGGTGGGCCTGGATGGGATCGCCCGCGTACGGGTGGTGGGCGTCGACGTTGTCCTGCGCCGGATGCGAACGGCCCGCCGGACCGGCGGCGAAGGCGCGCAGGACATTGGCCGTCACCCGGCCGGTGAAGCGGGCCGTGTCCGGCGGGATGCCATGGCTGCCGTCGCCGGTGAGCGACTCGACCCAGCGCATGGTGCCGGTGTTGAAGACACCCGCACCGCTCGAGGTCGTGTAATAACCGGAATTCGCGAAGGACCGCACCCCGCGGCACACCAGCGGGGAGTGGGCGAGGATCTGCAGCGGACGCGGAGTGCCGGGACCTGCGTCGACCCGGTCGTACTCGGTGCCGACCAGGTTCGGGAAGGCCGTGCCGCGCCCCGCACCGGTGCCCTCGAAGACCCAGTGGCCGGGCTCGGTGACCACGTAGTCGGCGGACGTCGGGTTCGACTCGTAGAGCGTGCCGGTGAGGGAATTCTCCGGGTCCGGGTGCGGCGGCTCGCGCCAGTCGGTCGTCACGGCCGCGTCGTCGCTGCCGGCGAGCGGGTCGAGGTGCCAGTCGGTCTTGTAGCAGACCACCAGGCGGCGCTCGCCGCTCGCCGCGTGCTCCAGCCGGATGCGGCGGAAGCAGGCGTTGGCCCCGAGAAAGGCGACGTTGGTGCCGGCATCGCGGGCGGCCGTGACGGCGCGCCGCATGGCCGGCGTCCAGTACTCGTCGTGGCCGAGGGACACCACGCCGTGCGCACCGTGCAGCAGCCCCGGCTCACGGTCGAGATCCATCGAGGTGACGTACGCCAGCGGCAGCCCCAGACGCTCGGCCAGCGCCACCGCCGGCTGCTCGTACGTCGTGAACAGCGGCGCACCGTCCCGGTCGTACGGGCGGTCACAACTGACCACGAGCGAACGGGAGGCGTAGTCGCCCTTGCCGCCGGGACCGTAGTACAGGCTGTGGCCGCCCCACGTGTTGTACGCCTGCCAGGTGCCGGTCGCGTTCACCAGCACCAGCCGGCCGGCGGTACGGGCCGAACGGACGGTCAGGGGTACGTAACGCTGCTCACCGGAATCGGCGGTGAGGCGGATGAGGTAGGAGCCCTCGGGCCAGCCGTGCGTGCCCACCTCGGTGGTGGCCGGCCACTCCGCGGTGACGGTGCGGGTGGGGCCGGTGGGGCGGGGGAGAGGCTGGGGGCCGGCCGGTATGTGCTCCGACGCCCACACGCGGCGGGCCTGGGCACCGCCGTACCAGCCCATGCGGAACGCCTCCGCCCGGAAACCGCTGGCGCCGGAGGCGCCGACGGAGACGTGCAGCCGGAACGATTCACCCGGCAGGACGCTCACCCGGTCGGCGTAGCCCTCGACGGCACGGTCGGGGCCGCGGTGGGTCAGGTGCCAGTCGGGGGTGCCGGGGCGCTCGTTCTCGGCGGGGGCGCCGCCGGAGGCGGGGCCGCCACCCTCCTGGGCACAGGCGCCCAGGAGGGCGCCCGCGCCCACGGCGGCGCTGGTGCCGAGGAAGCGGCGACGGTCCCAGGTGTGGTCGTCCATGTCCGTACCCATTGGGCGGGGCCCGGGCCGGAACGGCAACCGGAGAGGGCCGGTGCGCCTGCGGCGGGCCGAGCCCCGGTCCCGCCCTTTCGCCGTTTCCCGGGGGCAAGCCCCCGGCCCCCGGACCGGGCTGCGCCCGGTGTCCTCAAACGCCGGACGGGCTGACTTGTCAGCCCGTCCGGCGTTTGAGGACCGGGGTCCGGGGCGGAGCCCCGGGAGACGGGGAGAGGGCGGGGCTGGGGATCAGCCCGCCGCAGGCGCACCGCAATGGCGCGTCGCCACCGCTTCCACCGTCGCGAAGTCCTGCGCAACCAGCGCGTCGAGCAGCTGGACGTGCTCGGCCGCGTCCGCGGCCAGCGGCCGTGCCCCCGCCGGGCACTGGGCCCGCCGGTGCACCTCCGCGGCGACCGCCACCAGCTGCCGGTTGCCGGTGAGCTCCAGGACGCCCGCGTGGAAGGCCCGGTCCGCTTCCGCGTACGCGGCCCGGTCGCCGGTCGCCGCCGCCCGTACGCAGTCCTCGGCGAGGGGGCGCAGGTCGTGCCAGCGGCGGGCGGGCACGGTGCGGGCGAGGCGGAGGAGGACGGGGACCTCCAGCAGGGCCCGTACCTCGCCGAGCTCGGCGAGGTCGCGGGGGCTGCGGCTGGTGACGCGGAAGCCGCGGTTGGGCACGACCTCGACGGCGCCTTCGAGGGCCAGCTGCTGCATGGCTTCGCGGACGGGCGTGGCGGAGACGCCGAAGCGTTCGGCGAGGGCGGGGCCGGAGTAGACCTCGCCGGGGGCGAGCTCGCCGGCGACCAGTGCCCTGCGCAGTGCGTCGAGGACCTGGCCGCGCACGGAGTAGCGCTGCGGCGTGCGGCGCGGTCCGTAGGCGTACTCGCTCTCGTCGTGCGTGTGCTCTCCCCGTGCGGCCGGCACATCGGCCCGGGGCCGCGCCAGGGGGCTGCGGGGTCTGCCCTGCTCCATGGGGGTTCCTCCTGTGTTCACCCGGAACCATAGGCGGCCCGTCCCGCAGGTCAAACCCCGGACCCCGCCCACTAAGGCAAGGCTTGCCTACTAACGATCGGCACCACACATCGCCCACGCCACCCGATCGAGTGGATTGGCGAGAACACAATTCCCTTACCCGCCCTGCCCGTTCGAATTCTGTCGTCGCTCTCCGTATATCCTTGCCGTCCATTCGCGGGGAGTTGCCGCGAAACCCCTTGGCAGCCGACGGGATTCCGTCAGGATGGCGCGCGAATCGCCGTACTGCATGCAAGGGAAGCAAGATGAGAGTGACCGACATACCGCTGAATTGGGCGCTCCCCAGTGCCGTTGCGCTCATCGGGGCAGTGGTGGCGGTGACGGTGTACGCGCGCGGCCGGCAGCCCGGCCGGGAGGACACGGCGGCCGGCACGGACTCCTGGGAGCGCAACGAGGAGCGCAGACGCCGCAAGGAGGCCGTCTACGGCGTGGCCTCGTACGTCCTTCTCTTCTGCTGCGCCGCGGTCGCGGCGGCCCTCTCCTTCCACGGGCTGGTCGGCTTCGGCCAGCAGAACCTGGGGCTGAAGGACGGCTGGGAGTACCTGGTGCCCTTCGGCCTCGACGGCGCCGCGATGTTCTGCTCGGTGCTGGCGGTGCGCGAGGCGAGCCACGGCGACGCGGCCCTCGGCTCGCGCATGCTGGTGTGGACGTTCGCGGGGGCCGCCGCCTGGTTCAACTGGGTGCACGCGCCCAGGGGCCTGGACCACGCGGGGGCGCCGCAGTTCTTCGCCGGCATGTCGCTGTCGGCGGCCGTGCTCTTCGACCGGGCGCTCAAGCAGACCCGCCGGGCCGCGCTGCGCGAGCAGGGACTGGTGCCCCGCCCGCTGCCGCAGATCCGGATAGTGCGGTGGCTGCGGGCGCCGCGCGAGACCTTCGGGGCCTGGTCGCTCATGCTCCTGGAGGGCGTGCGCACGCTGGACGAGGCCGTGGAGGAGGTCCGCGAGGACAAGCGCCAGCGCGCCCAGCACCGGATGCGCCGCCGGGAGGCGGGCAAGCTGGAGCGGGCCCGGCTCAAGGCGTACGGGCAGCAGTACCGCGTGGGGTGGGGCAAGACCCGCGGCGGCCGGCAGGTCGAGATGACCGGCCCGGCCATGCCGGCCGCCCCGCAACCGGCCCAGATCGGCTCCCAGGCGGGGGCGGAGCCCTCCATAGTCGGCGAGGACCACCTTCCCCTGCGCCCCCGCTCCCGGCAGCAGGTCGCCGGCAGGTCCGACCCCATCGACCTCACCGCGGAGGACGACACACAGGCCATTCCGCGGCTCGATTCCCTGGAGGCGAAACTCGCGCAGATCGAGCGGCAGTTCGGCTGACGCTCGTCCGCCCTGAGCCGTCGCGTGCGACCGGCTCAGGGCTCTTTCGCGTGCAGCGCCGGATCGAGGACGAACCAGACGGCCTTGCCGACGGCGTGCCGCCGCACGCCCCAGGCGTCGGCGAGGCAGTCGACGAGCAGCAGGCCCCGCCCGGAGGTGGCGAGGGGCCCGGAACCGGGTGAGGCGTCCGCGGTCCACGCCGCCGGGTCGGCGACCGCAACCGGCGGGCGGGAGAGGAAGTCGCGCACCGCGACGTGCAGCCGCCCGCCGGTCAGGCGGGCGGTGAACACGGCGGCGCCGTCGGTGTGCACCAGGGCATTGGTGACGAGCTCGCTGGCCAGCAGCTCGGCGGTGCGGGCCAGTTCGGAGCCGGCCCGGCCGGCGAGCAGGGCGCGCAGCCCGGCACGTATCTCCCGGACGGCGCCGAGCTCATGGGGGCGCAGTCGTCTTTCCCACGTCGGCCCGGATTCCTCCCCGGCCCCCTCGGATATCCCCTCTGTCCCCTCTTCCGCGGCTCCTTGCCTGCCCCCGCGCCCGTGCGCGCCCGCCCAGTGTGCAGTCCGCCGCTTCATCCCTCGCCGCCCCGACCCCTCCCCGGCCATCGAACACGTTCACGGCAATGCATGCCCCGTGCCAGGGGAAACGACTCCTGTTGACGCATCAACAGGACAGGAAGACAGGGCAATGGGCAATGGGCCGTGAATTCACGAGATGTTCTTCATTCCTCCCAGACGGCGCAGGCGGTGCGGTCGTCGGCGTAGCCCTTCACCCGCAGCTGGACGTCGGCGAGGAACTCCGCGAGGCCCGGGGGCTCGGTGGTGCCCGCCCAGCGCTCGGCCAGGCGGACGCCGAGCTCGGCCTCCCCGCGGAAGGGGTCGGCCAGGCCGGCGGTGCACAGCAGCAGCGCGTCGCCGGGGCGGGCGATGGAGGCCCGGAAGCGGAAGGGCTCGCCCGGCACCTCGGCCGGGTCGATGACGGGGGCGGTGCCGGGGGTCTGGATGCCCAGGTCGACGGTGATGCGGTCGGCGGCGTCGTAGCCGGACAGCGGGTCCGCCCCGGTCGCGACCGGATCCGCCTCGTGCGGCTCGGGGTCCAGGTCCTGCCAGGCTCCCTCGCGCAGCCGGAACAGCCCGCCCGGGCCCACGCCGAAGAACAGGCGGGTGCGGCAGCGCACGTCGGTGGGCAGCAGCAGGCAGCGCAGGGCCGCGGTGTACTCGGTGGACGGCAGGCCGAGTTCGGCCGCGCGGGAGCGCAGCCGCCCGTACGTGCGGTCGGTGAGCCGGTGCAGGCCGGCCTTCAGCTCGTCGCGGCGGCCGGCGTGGATGTCCTCGACGAGCCGGGCGTGGCTGCGGCCGACGGCGCCGGCCAGCCACTGGCAGACCTCGCGGGCCGCGCGGTGGGCGCCCTCCGCCGCCCGTGCGCCGCTGGCCATCGCCACCAGCAGCAGGGCCGCCTCGCCGCTGCCGAACCGGGCGGTGAGCAGGGCGTCGCGGCGCGGTTCGCCGCGGAAGCGGGCGGAGTCGCCGCGCAGGGAGGCCGCCCGCAGGGTCATCGTGCCGTAGCGGGCGCCGTCCAGGACGGTGTCGGGGACGAGGTCCTCCAGGGCACCGGCGTCGGCCTGCGGCCAGGAGGTCGGCTCGGGGTCGTACGTCGGGGGGCGCCGGCCGACGAACTCGGCGGCGCGCAGCCGGGTGCCGTTGCGCGAGCGCAGGACGGGCTCCGGTTCGGGCGCCTCGGGCGTCCCGCCGGCCCGCAGTCCGGCCGCCGTCGCGGAGACGTCGCGCACGGTCCGTACGTCGAGCACGTCCCGTACACCGGTCGCGTCCGGCACCTCGGGCACGTCCCGGCCGCCGGGCACCTCGGTGGCCTTGGTCACCTCCGTGGCCTCGGCGATCCGCGCGACCTCGGCCGGCGGCCCGGCGCTCTCCGCCGCGGCGGCGGCCTCACGGGGCACCGGCAGGGGCGGCGGGGGCGAGACCCGCGTGCGGGGGTCGGGGGGCGGCGGCGCCTCCGGCCGCTCCTCGGGGCCCGCTTCGGGCGGCGCGGGCGGCGGGCGGTGCCGGGAGGCGGCGGGGACGGGCAGGGAACCGTTCGCCGGGTTCGCCGGGGTGACCCAGCGCTTGGTCTGCCGCGGCACCCCGCCGGCCAGGGCGGGCGAGAGCCCGGTGGCGGCCACGGTCGGCGGCGCGGGCGGCTCGTCGGCGGGTCCGCTCCGCCGCGGCCCGGGCCGCTGGGGGCCGCGTTCCGCTCTCGGGCGCAGCGGCTCCGGACCGACCACGGCCGAGGCGGAGGAGAAGCGCTCGTCGAGGCTGTCGCCGCCCGGGCAGCCCCCGGTGTCGGACTCGCTCCGGCCGTACAACTCGCGCCACCAGGCGTCCTCTTGTTCGGCGTGCTGGTCCCCCTGCTGACTCATGCCCTTATTGTCCACACTGCGGGGCATACGGGAAGAGTGCACGGCGAACACCACCCCAGGGATGATGTCCGCAAGTCGCGAGGACGATTCCGGGGACGGGGAGGGAAGTCACGTGCTCGATTCGGTGGGCAGGGGCGCCGTCCGGCAGGCGCCGCACGGGGAATGCCCGGTGGCACGGCCTGTACGGGCGGGTGCGGTGGAGGTGGTGACGGGTGCCGACGCGGTCGTCCGGCGGCTGCTGGGACTGCGGTCGGGCGCCGTCAACGAAGTGTGCGCCATGGTGGCCGATGGACGCGGCGTGTTGACGGACGGACCGACAGGAGGCGGGGCGGTGCCCCGGCGGATCGTGGTGGACTCCGCGGCAGTGCACGTGCCCGAGGACGCCGGGCGGCTGCGGGTCGTCGACCGGATACCGGCGGAAGTGGTCATAGCCGACCGCAGCACCGCACTGGTGCGACTGGCCGCCGGGGACGCGGCCGCGGCCGCGCTGCTCGTGCGCGGCGGCCCCCTGCTCGACCGGCTCGTCGGCCTGTTCGAGGACGCCTGGCGGGCCGGACGGCCACCACGGCCGGACGACGCCCACGGCCCCGACCCCATGGACCTCGCCGTGCTGTCACTGCTGCTGGACGGGCTGACGGACGCGAGCGTCGCCAAACAACTGGGGCTGGGACTGCGCACCGTGCAGCGGCGCGTGAAGCGGCTGATGGAACTGGCGGGCGTGACGACCCGCCTGCAGCTGGGCTGGTACGCGGCCGAGCGGGGCTGGGCGCGAGGGCCAGCGCCCCGTAAGGGGCGCGGGGAACTGCGCGATCGGCCACCGACGGCCTGCAGTTGACGCACCACGCCCGGGACCCCGGGCGAAGCCCGGCAGTCCATCTGCGGGCCCGTTGTGGCTGGTCGCGCAGTTCCCCGCGCCCCTTACGGGCGTGCCGGTGAGCGGCAATGGTCATGCAGCGCCCCGTCAGGGCGCGGGGCGGTGTCGATCTGCGGCTGCCGCCGCGTGGGCGCGATCGGCCACCGACGGCCTGCACGGCACTCCGCCTGCGGGCGCATCGTGGCTTGTCGCGCAGTTCCCCGCGCCCCTATGGGGCGCGCCGGTGTCGACCAGAGCGTTCAGCGCCCCGTAAGGGGCGCGGGGAACTGCGCGATCAGCCACCGACGGCCCGCAGCCGACGCACCACCCCGAGGCCCGGGTGCAGCACGGTAACTCCGTCCGCGGGCACGTCGTGGCTTGTCGCGCCCGCGCGGCGGAGCCGCAGATCGACACTGCCCCGCGCCCCTACGGGGCGCCGTGGTGCCACAGGTGGTGCAGGGCGTACGAGCGCCACGGGCGCCACGCGTCCGCGTCCGCGGGGCCGGCGCCGAGGGCGGCGAGCCCGTGGCGGGCGCCCGCGTCGGTGGGCAGGAAGACGTCGGGGTCGCCCAGTGCGCGCATGCGCACGTACCCGGCCGTCCACTCCCCAATGCCCGGCAGGGCCAGCAGGGCGCGCGTGGTCTCCTCCCGGTCGGCGCCGGGGTCGAGCCGGACGGCGCCGTCCGCCAGCGCGGCGGCCAGGGCGCGCAGGGCGTCCCGGCGCCGCTGCGGCATGCCCGTCTCCTCCAGGCCGGCACCGGCCAGCACGCCGGGCTCGGGGAACAGGTGGGTCAGGCCGCCGTCGGGCGCGGCCAGGGGCTTGCCGTAGGCGGCGACCAGCGCGCCGGCGAGGCCGGCCGCGGCGGCGACGGAGACCTGCTGGCCGAGGACGGCGCGCACGGCCAGTTCGGCGCCGTCCGCGGCGCCGGGCGAGCGCAGCCCGGGCCGGGCGGCGACCAGGGGTCGCAGCCGGGAGTCGGCGCCGAGGTGCTCGGCGACGGCGTACGGGTCGGCGTCGAGGTCGAACAGGCGGCGTACGCGCTGCACGGCGGCCGACAGGTCGCGCGGGTCGGTCAGGCGCAGCCGGCACCCGAGCCAGTTGCCGGTCTCCCGGTCGGGGGCGGGCTCGGTGACCTCGGCGATGCCGGTGCCGTAGGGCAGGAGCAGGGTGCGGCGGTAGGTGCGCCCGCCGGGCGGGCCGAGCACCTCCTCCACGCCGGGGACGGCCCGGCGGGCCAGGAAGCCGAAGACCTGCCCGGCGGCGTAGGGGCCGCGGTGGGCGAGCCGCAGCGGGATGCCGGCGGCCGCCGCGCCGTCGGGGGCCCGCCGGTGGGCGGGGGCGGCGCGCAGCTCGCTGGGGGTGCGGTCGTACACGGCCCGGACGGTGTCGTTGAACTGCCGTACGCTCGCGAAGCCGGCGGCGAAGGCGATCTCGGTGATCGGCATGCCGGTGGTCTGCAGCAGGATGCGCGCGGTGTGGGCGCGCTGGGCGCGGGCGAGGGCGACGGGGCCGGCGCCCAGTTCCTCGGTGAGCCGCCGGTGGACCTGGCGGGAGCTGTAGCCCAGGCGCGTGGCAAGGCCCGCGACGCCCTCGCGGTCGACGACGCCGTCGCCGATCAGGCGCATGGCCCGGCCGGCGAGGTCGGCACGGACGTTCCATGCGGCGGAGCCGGGGGCGGCGTCGGGACGGCAGCGCCGGCAGGCGCGGAAGCCGGCCTGCTGGGCGGCGGCGGCCGAGGGGTAGAAGCGCACGTTGGCGCGCTTGGGGGTCACGGCCGGGCAGCTGGGACGGCAGTAGATGCCGGTGCTCGTCACGCCGAAGAAGAACTCTCCGTCGAAGCGTGCGTCCCGGCTGCGGACGGCTTGGTAGCGGGTGTCGTCGAGCAGGGGTGCGGGGGCCGTCATGAGTACCAGTCTGCGGCACCGGCCGCTGTGGCACTGGCGGAAATCGGACACGGCCTTCGCCCGGGGGCGAGGGCCGTCGCCGGCCATGCCACGGCGCCCCGTAGGGGCGCGGGGAACTGCGCGATCGGCCAACGACGGCCCGCAGGCGACGCACCACCCCTGGGGCCCGGGCGCAGCACGGCACTCCGACTGCGGGCGCGTCGTGGCTGATCGCGCAGTTCCCCGCGCCCCTACGGGGCGCTGCGCTTGCGCTCGTACATCATGCGGCCCTCCGCCTGCTTGCGCTTCCATTCGCGGCGGATCTCCGCACGCAGCCGCGCGTCCGTGCGGGAGGTGATCCACTCGTTCTCGCGCAACAGCTTGTGGTAGCTGTCGAGGCGGCGCTGCGGGAGCTCGCCGGCGTCGACCGCGGCCAGCACCGCGCAGCCCGGCTCGACGGTGTGGGCGCAGTCCTGGAAGCGGCAGTCGCCGGCCAGCCGCTCGATCTCGGTGAAGGTGCGGGTGACACCGCCCTCGGCGTCCCACAGGCCCACCCCGCGCAGCCCGGGGGTGTCGATGAGGACGCCCCCGCCGGGCAGGGGCAGCAGGTTGCGGGTGGTGGTGGTGTGCCGGCCCTTGCCGTCGCGGTCGCGCACGGCCTGCACCGTCTGGACCTCGGCGCCCAGCAGGGCGTTGGCGAGGGTGGACTTGCCGGCCCCGGACTGCCCCAGCAGCACGGAGGTGCGGCCGGCGAGCACGGCGGCCAGGACGTCGACGCCCTCGCCCTCCTCGGCGCTGACGGCCAGCACCTGCACGCCGGGGGCGGCGGTCTCGGTGTCGGCGATCAGATGCGCGAGGACGACCGGGTCGGGGACGAGGTCGGCCTTGGTCAGCACGACGAGCGGCTCGGCGCCGCTCTCCCAGGCCAGCGTGAGGAACCGCTCCACCCGGCCGAGGTCGAGCTCGGCGGCGAGGGAGACGGCCACCACGGCGGCGTCGATGTTGGCGGCCAGGATCTGGCCCTTGGAGTGCTTGGAGGAGGCGGACCGCACGAAGGCGGTGCGCCGCGGCAGCAGGGCGCGGACGAAGCCGCCGGCGAGGTCGACGGCGGCCCAGTCGCCGGTGCACATGATGGCCACCGGGTCGCCGGTGGCGACCAGGGAGGTGTCGGCCAGGACCGTGCGGACGCCGTCGCCGTCGGCGACGACGAGGTCGCAGCGGCCGCGGTCGACGCGCACGATCCGCCCGGGCACCAGGCCCTCGGCGGCGTGGGCGGCGAAGTCGTCAGCGAAGCCCGCGTCCCAGCCGTAGGGGGCGAGCGGGTGGTCGGAGCTGAGCTCGGACAAGGTGGTGGTCCTTATCGAAGGAGGGGGAATGGATCTGCTTCTGAGTGCGGGCAAGGCCCGTGACGACGGCAGCCATTGCGTACTCACCTCCTGTTGAGCTCGGTCGGTCACCCGGATCGTAGGGCGCGGGTGCGGCCGGTCGCGAAGGGTTTTTCCCTCCGCCTTCTCCCTCCTCCTCGCTCCTTCTCGGTTCTCAGCCCTTGCGGTGGGGCTTGGCGTGCTTGGGCCCCTGTTCGGGCTTGTGGAGCCGGGAGCGGACGTCCTCGGGCGGCAGGAACTGGGCCCAGCGCTCGGGGAACTCCGAGGGCGGCTCGCGGTCCTGGCCCATCACGCCGTCCTCGGGCTCCTCGTAGGGGTCGTCGTCGATCTCGTGCACCAGCGCGATGGCGGCCCGCTCGGCGGCCACGCGGGCCGCGGCGGCCGCGCGCAGCCTGTCGACCTCGGCGCGGGCGGCCGCGGTGGTGACGGAGGGCCACACGCGGTCCAGGGCCGCGTTCACGGCGGCGCCGACGAGCACCGCGAACGCCGAGACGCCGATCCACAGCAGGACGGCGACGGGCGCGGCCAGCGAGCCGTAGATGGTGACGCGTTCGACGGTGTGGGTGAGGTAGATGCGCAGCAGGAAGCTGCCGAGCACCCACATGGTCAGGGCGACGAACGCCCCGGGGATGTCCTCGGCCCAGGGTGAACGCACGGGCACGGACACGTGGTAGAGGGTGGTCAGGAAGGCGACCGACAGCACGATGACCACCGGCCAGTACAGGAAGCGGACGACGTCCGCGCTCCAGGGCACGAGGTGGACGACCGTCTCCGGGCCCACCACCATCAGCGGCAGCGCGACGGCCCCGACGACGAGGGCGACGAGGTAGAGCAGGAAGGCCAGCAGCCGGGTACGGATGATGCCGCGCTTGCCCTCCAGCCCGTACATGATCGTGATGGTGTCGACGAAGACGTTGACCGCCCGCGAGCCGGACCACAGGGCGATGGCGAAGCCGACCGACATGATCTCCGGCCGGCCGATCTTGATGACCTCGCTGACCAGCGGCTCGGCGATCTGCCGGGTGCCCTTCTCGGAGAGCACGGCGGCCGAGGCCGTCAGGATGTTCTCCTGGATGCCCGGGATCGTGCGGGTGCCCGTCCAGTCGTCCAGGTACTGCAGCAGGCCGATCAGGCCGAGGAACAGCGGCGGCAGCGACAGCAGGGTGAAGAAGGCGGCCTCCGCGGCCAGTCCGGTGACCCGGTGTTCCATGCAGGAGTTGACCGTGTCCTTCAGGAGCAGCCAGGCCATCCTGCGTTTGGAGACGTTCCGGTACAGGGCCCGGGCCCTGTGGAGCCGGCCGGGCCGGCCCGAATGTTCTTTTGCTGCCTGCACGCGCTAACCGTATCCGCCGCGGGCACCTCGCTTCACCCGGCGGACCGGGCGCGGGCGGGGGTACGGCGGCGCAGGTGGAGGGGCCGCGGAGGGTGATGCTGCGCCGACTCGGCACCACCCTCCGGCCGCTCACCGTCACCTTCCGCCCTGGGGCGGGTCGCCCACAATGGTTGCACGGCGTTGCAATATCGCCGATGCACCGGCGTGGCAGGGTCCCCGACGGGCACCATTGCAGCGTGAAGCGCATACCAATCGATGCGGGGCAGCTGCCCGCCGTGTGGGAGGCGACGCTCGCCGGCCAGGCGCCGCCCGCACGCCCGCGTCCGTTGATCGGCGAGTCGTGGCACCGCGTGCGCCGGCACGGCGTCGACCCCGAGACCGGCCGGCCCGCCGCGCCGATCGGGCCCGACGAGATCGAGCACCGCCGCCACGCCTCCCAGCTGGCCGGGCTGCTGCCGCAGGTGCGCGAGGGCCTGCGGGAGACGGTGGACGCCGTCCACCACCTGATCGTGGTCGCCGACGCCGACGGACGGCTGCTGTGGCGCGAGGGCACCGCGGGAGTGCGCCGCAGCGCCGACCGGCTGGGCTTCGAAGTCGGCGCCGCCTGGACGGAGGAACAGGTCGGCACCAACGGCATCGGGCTCGCCCTCGTCGAGCGCCGCCCCGTGCAGGTGCACTCCGCCGAGCACTACGTGCGCAGCCACCACTCCTGGACCTGCGCCGCGGCCCCCCTGCACGACCCGCGCGACGGACGGCTGCTGGGCGTGCTCAACGTCAGCGGCCCCGCCCCCGCCTTCAACCCCGCCACCCTCGCCCTGGTGACGGCCGTCGCCAAAGTGGCCGAGGCGGAGCTGCGCACCCGGCACTGGGAGTCCGTCGACCGGCTGCGCTCGGTCGCGGCCCCCATGCTCGCCCGGCTCGGCGGCCGGGCCCTGGCCGTCGACCGCGACGGCTGGACGGCGGCGGTCAGCGGCATGGCACCGCTCGGGCGGGTCGTGCTGCCGCGCGACGTACGGCCCGGGCCCGCGTGGCTGCCCTCCCTCGGCCCCTGCACCGTCGAGCCCCTGCCCGACGGCTGGCTGCTGCGGCTGGACGAGGCCCGCGACGCGGACGCGCCGCCCGGCAGCGTCGTGCTCGACCTGCGCCTCGCCCGCTGCTGGACGGTCACCGTCTCCGGCCCCTCCGGGCGGTGGTCCCACGAACTCAGCCCGCGCCACGCCGAGCTGCTGTACCTGCTGGCACGGCACCCCGCGGGGCGGACGGCGGCCGAGCTGGCGGCGGACCTGTTCGGCGACGCGAGCCGGACGGTGACGGTACGGGCGGAACTGTCGCGGTTGCGGCGCACGCTGGGGGGTGTGCTGGGGCACCGGCCGTACCGGTTCGCCGACGGCTTACGGGTGGAGCTGCGGACGCCGCCGGACCCGGCGGACCTGCTGCCGTACTCGACGGCACCGGCGATCGTGGCGGCGCGGCGCGCGTAGCGCCTGCGGCGGGCGGTTCCCCAGCCCCGCCCTCTCCCCGTCTCCCGGGGCTCCGCCCCGGACCCCGGTCCTCAAACGCCGGACGGGCTGGATTGCAGCCCGTCCG
>NZ_BAAASL010000020.1:0-134514 GCF_039532865.1 Streptomyces luteosporeus | reverse complement strand
GTGCGCCTTCCTCACGGAAGGACTTTTAAAGGAACCTCATCCACCGTGATGATGGACGGGGTGTCAACATATCTGGCGTTGACTTTTGGCACGCTGTTGAGTTCTCAAGGAACGGACGCTTCCTTCGTACTCACCCGCAGTGATATTTACTGGGGCTTTCCTCCGGGCGCTTCCCTTCGGTGTTTCCAACCTTACCAGATCCGATTTCCGTTCCGTTTCCGGTTCGGAATTCGTTTCCGGCTCCCTGTTGGAGCGGGGTTCCGACTTTATCAGAAGTTTTCGGCGCGACGTTCGTCGGCTTTTTCTTCCGAAAGAGTCGGGGCGCTTCGCTATGAATCGATATTCATCGATGTTCACTGGCCGAAGCTGGTCAGATACTAACCGTTGCGGAGCCCCTGGTCCAAACCAGGTTCCCCTCGCAACCGTTCGAATCTACCTCCCCCCTCGGCCCGTGTCAACGGGTTTGCGGGGAGAAGAGAAGACTACCAGGTCTCGCGGGTGCCGAAGACCGACGGCGGGTTCTCCAGCTCCTCCAGCTCGACGCCCGGGGCCGACAGGACGACGTCGCCGGCGAGGTGGACGGTGTGCTGCTCGCCCGTGTCGAGGGCGCTGACCTGGTACTCGTCCACGTCCAGGGTCCCGTTGTCAGTGGGGTGTGCTGTCCTGGCGACCAGGGCCCAGGATTGGTCGACGGTGAGGGGGGCGAGCACGGGGGGTGTGAAGCCGACGAGCCGGACGCGTACGGGGGCGTCGCCCGGGGCCAGGCGCAGGCGGCGGGCGACGGCGACGTAGAAGGCGGGGGACGCACCCGTGAAGGCGTGGGCGCGGACGTTGCCCTCGGTGGCGTGTTCGCCGGTCGGGTCGGTGCGGACCCAGGTCACGCCGTCGAGGGCGGCGCCGCGCACCTGCCAGTCCCCGGCCTTGAGCTGCAGGCGGATGGGGCGGCCGAGATCGTCGATGGCGAGGTCCACGGCGCCGGCAGGGGCGCCGGAGGGGGTGGTCAGCTGCGAGACGTAACGCCAGCCGGTGGGGCCGGTCGCGCACTGGAAGTGCTCGTCACCGAGGGGGGAGTGATCGTGGGTGTCGTACAGGGAGTAGCGGCCGCGGGGCATGGTGGGGTCCTTGGTGCGAACGGCGCAGGCCCCCGCCGGGAGGACGGGGGCCTGGCCTTCGGGTCATTCGTTGTCTACCGGCTGCTGCTCCTGCTGTGGAGCTCAGTAGCGGTAGTGGTCGGGCTTGTACGGGCCCTCGACCTTGACGCCGATGTACGCCGCCTGCTCCGGGCGGAGCGTCGTGAGCTTGACGCCGAGCGCGTCGAGGTGGAGGCGGGCGACCTTCTCGTCCAGGTGCTTGGGCAGGACGTAGACGTCGGTCGGGTAGGACTCGGGCTTGGTGAAGAGCTCGATCTGGGCCAGGGTCTGGTCCGCGAAGGAGTTGGACATCACGAAGGACGGGTGGCCGGTCGCGTTGCCCAGGTTCAGCAGGCGGCCCTCGGACAGGACGATGAGGGTCTTGCCGTCGGGGAAGGTCCAGGTGTGGACCTGGGGCTTGACCTCGTCCTTGACGATGCCGGGGATCTTGGCGAGGCCGGCCATGTCGATCTCGTTGTCGAAGTGGCCGATGTTGCCGACGATGGCCTGGTGCTTCATCTTGGCCATGTCCGAGGCCATGATGATGTCCTTGTTGCCGGTCGTGGTGATGAAGATGTCGGCGGTCTCGACGACCTCGTCGAGGGTGGTGACCTGGTAGCCGTCCATGGCGGCCTGCAGGGCGCAGATCGGGTCGATCTCGGTGACGATGACGCGGGCGCCCTGGCCGCGCAGGGACTCGGCGCAGCCCTTGCCGACGTCGCCGTAGCCGCAGACGACCGCGACCTTGCCGCCGATCAGGACGTCAGTGGCGCGGTTGATGCCGTCGACGAGGGAGTGCCGGCAGCCGTACTTGTTGTCGAACTTCGACTTGGTGACCGCGTCGTTGACGTTGATCGCGGGGAAGAGCAGGGTGCCGGCCTGGTGCATCTCGTACAGGCGGTGGACACCCGTGGTGGTCTCCTCGGTGACGCCGCGGATCTCGGACGCCAGCTGCGTCCACTTCTGCGGGTTCTCGGAGAGGGTGCGGCGCAGCAGCGTGAGGATCTGGGCGTACTCCTCGCTGTCGGCGGAGGCCGGGTCCGGCACGGCGCCGCCCTTTTCGAACTCGACGCCCTTGTGGACGAGCAGGGTGGCGTCACCACCGTCGTCGAGGATCATGTTGGGGCCGCCGGTGGCGGCGTCCGGCCAGGTCAGCGCCTGCTCCGTGCACCACCAGTACTCCTCCAGCGTCTCGCCCTTCCAGGCGAAGACGGGCACGCCCTGCGGGTCCTCGGGGGTGCCGTTCGGGCCGACGGCGACGGCGGCGGCCGCGTGGTCCTGGGTGGAGAAGATGTTGCAGGACGCCCAGCGCACGCGGGCGCCGAGGGCGACGAGGGTCTCGATCAGAACGGCCGTCTGCACGGTCATGTGCAGCGAACCGGTGATGCGGGCGCCCTTGAGGGGCTGCGCCGCCGCGTACTCCTTGCGGATCGCCATCAGGCCGGGCATCTCGTGCTCGGCGAGGGTGATCTCCTTGCGACCGAAAGCCGCCAGCGACAGGTCGGCGACCTTGAAGTCCTGGCCGGTGGTCGTAGTCATACGGCTGCTCCTCCTGAGGGGCGAGCGGAGTGGGTACGTACGGCTGTGCATGCGGTCGGTCAGCACGGTAACGACACCCGTGCCGTCACCTGGCCGCAGCCCAGTCCGTCGGAGGCCCTCTCTCCCTCGGCCGGTCCGGCGTACGGACCGCCCGACCGCCATCAGCAGCGACGTCTGGCTCTGGCACGAATCTACACCGGGACCCCTGCCGGGCCCCAGCCCCTTCGGGGCGGCTTCCGGACGCGCGCGACGACTGCCTCCCTTGGTGCGGCCGGGTGTTGCAGGATGCGGGGAGCGAGGAGTCGTGCGCGGATCCGGGCAGATCCGGAAGGGATCCGGCAGACGCGGCAGACCCGGAGGAGCCGGGGTGAGGAGATCCAGGTGAGGAGATCCACGTGACGTCACCGACCGGTCCGCCCGGCGCCGCGGGGGCGGGCGGCGGGCGGCGGCTGCGGCTGATCGCCGTGACCGCGTGCCCGACGGGCATCGCCCACACGTACATGGCGGCGGAGAAGCTGGTCCAAGCGGCGGAGGCGCTCGGCCACGAGATGAAGGTGGAGACGCAGGGCTCGATCGGGGCCGAGAACGTTCTGACGGACAACGATGTCAGGCGGGCGGACGGCGTCATCATCGCGGCGGACAAGGAGGTGGACCCCGCCCGGTTCGCCGGCAAGCGGGTGCTGACGGTCGGGGTGGCGGAGGGCATCCACCACCCGGAGCAGCTGATCGAGCGCGTCCTGCGCGCTCCGGTGTACGCGCCCGCGGGCGCGGGCGGGGCGGTCCGGGGGCCCGAGCAGGCGCCGGGCCGGGGCGGGCGGGCCCGGGCAGTGGTCTACCGGGCGCTGATGAACGGCGTCTCGTACATGATTCCGTTCGTCGTCGTCGGCGGTCTGCTGATCGCGGTGTCGCTGGCGCTGGGCGGGCAGCCGCGGCCCGACGGCGGTCTGGTGATCCCCGCCGGTTCCTTCTGGAAGCACGTCAACGACATCGGGGCCATCGGCTTCACCCTGATGGTGCCGGTGCTCTCCGGCTACATCGCGTACGCCATCGCCGACCGTCCGGCCCTGGCGCCCGGCATGGTCGGCGGCTGGATCGCCAACACCGGCGCCCTGTACGGCTCGAAGTCGGGGGCCGGCTTCATCGGGGCGATCGTGACGGGCTTCCTCGCCGGCTACCTGGTCCTGTGGATCAAGAAGATCAAGGTGCCGAGGTTCGTCCGTCCCATCATGCCGATCATCGCCATCCCGGTGGTGGCGACGTCCGTCCTCGGGTTGTTCTTCGTCTATGTGCTCGGCCGTCCCATCGCCTGGCTCTTCGAGCACCTGACCGCCTGGCTGGGCGGGCTGACGGGGGCGAGCGCCGCGCTGCTCGGCGCCGTGCTGGGCCTGATGATCGCCTTCGACATGGGTGGTCCGGTCAACAAGACGGCCTTCCTCTTCGGCGCCGGGCTGGTCTCCGCCAACCCCCACGTCATGGGCATGTGCGCGGCGGCGATCCCGGTGCCGCCGCTGGGGCAGGGGCTCGCGACGCTGCTGCGGCGCGGGCTGTACACCGAGCAGGAGCGGGAGGCCGGGCTCGCGGCGCTGTTCATGGGCTTCTTCGGCATCACCGAGGGCGCGATCCCCTTCGCCGCGGCCCGCCCGGCCCGGGTGATCCCGGCCAACATGGCGGGCGGCGCGGTGGCCGGGGCCGTGGCGGGGCTGGCGGCGGTCGCGGACCGCGTGCCGCACGGCGGCCCGATTGTCGCGCTGCTCGGCGCGGTCGACGGCGTGGCGATGTTCTTCGTCGCGATCGCCGTCGGTGCGGTGGCGACGGCGGTGATCACCGTCACGCTGCTGGGCGTGGGCGGGGCGCGCCCGGCCGAGCGGGGGCTGGGGCCTGCGCGGCCGGCGACAGCGCCGGTGACGATGCGCGGGCCGGCCCCGCCCGAGGTGCTCTCCGGCCACCTCACCGGGCGCACCGTGCGCCCCGAGCTCGCCGCCGGCACCAAGGAGGAGGCCGTTCGCGAGCTCGCCGGGCTGCTCGCGGCCAGTGGCGAGGTGCGCGACACCGAGGAGCTGATCCGTGCGGTGCGCGCCCGCGAGGAGGTCGGCACGACGGGCCTGGGCGAGGAGATCGCCGTCCCGCACGCGAAAACCTCGGCGGTGACCGCGCCGGTGGTCGCCTTCGGGCGGTCCGCGCGGGGCATCGAGTGGGGCTCGATGGACGGCACCCGGGCCCGCCTCGTCTTCATGATCGCGGTGCCGGACGGGGACGCGGCGGACGAGCACCTGCGCATCCTGGCGAAGCTGGCGCAGCGCTTGCTGGACCCCGACTTCCGCGAGCGGCTGCTGGCAGCCGCGGACGTCGATGAGATCCTGCGCGTCCTGGCCGAGGTCCGCTAGGCAGCGCCCCGTAGGGGCGCGGGGAATTGCGCGATCGGCCACCGACGGCCCGCAGTCGACGCGCCACCCCGAGGTCCGGGGTCCTGAGCGCCGCACTCCGCCTGCGGGCGCGTCGTGGCTTGTCGCGCAGTTCCCCGCGCCCCTACGGGGCGCTCCGGTTCGCGGTCCGCCGCAGCGCGCGGGCGCTCCCCTGGGAAGCGGGGTCACCGCCCCGGAGGGGCTCAGTGGCCCGGGCCGCCCGGGGTTGCTGCCGGGTCCTCGCCTGCTGCTGCGGCGGTCTCGCTGTAGATGTCGGGTTCCAGGTAGATGACCCGGGCGATGGGCACGGCCTCGCGGATGCGGGCCTCGGCCGCGTCGATGGCCCGGGCCACCTGGGCGGCCGTGTCCTCCGCCGGGACGGCGATCTTGGCGGCGACCAGGAGTTCCTCCGGGCCCAGGTGCAGGGTGCGCATGTGGATGACGCGGGTGACGGTCGTGCCGTCGACGGCGGCGGCGCGGATCCTGGCGACCTGGTCGGGGCCTGCGGCCTCGCCCAGCAGCAGGGACTTGGTCTCCGCGGCCAGGACCAGCGCGATCAGGACCAGCAGGGTGCCGATGCACAGGGTGCCGATGCCGTCCCAGACGCTGTCGCCGGTGGCGACGGTCAGGCAGACGCCGCCGAGGGCGAGCACGAGGCCGACGAGGGCGCCGAAGTCCTCCAGGAGGACGACCGGCAGCTCGGGGGCCTTGGCGGTGCGGACGAAGGAGCGCCAGGACTGCTGGCCGCGCAGTTCGTTCGACTCCTTGATCGCCGTGCGGAAGGAGAAGCCCTCGGCGACGACGGCGAAGATCAGTACGCCCACGGGCCAGTACCAGTGCTCGAGCGGGTGCGGTTCCTTGATCTTCTCGTACCCCTCGTACAGCGCGAAGACGCCGCCGATGGTGAAGAGCACGATGGAGACGAGGAAGCCGTAGACGTAGCGCTCGCGCCCGTAGCCGAAGGGGTGCTCCTCGCTGGCCTTGCGGCGCGCCTTGCGGCCGCCGACCAGCAGCAGTGCCTGGTTGCCGGAGTCGGCGACCGAGTGCACGCCCTCGGCGAGCATCGACGAGGACCCGCTGAAGGCGAAGGCGACGAACTTCGCGGCCGCGATGGCCAGGTTCGCGCCCAGCGCGGCCACGATGGCCCTGGTTCCGCCCGATGCGCTCATGGGTGTGCTTCGTACCTTTCGATCCGTCCGGAGGCCGTGCGGCTCAGGCCGCCCGGCCGACCGCGGCGCGGAAGACGATTCCGTCGCCGCCGAGTTCCACGCGCTCGCCGGCGCGTACGTAGGCCGACTGGCCGCGGACGAGGGTCAGCTCGCCGCCGTCCGGGGCGCGCAGGACGGCCGTGCCCGCCGTGCAGAGCAGGATCTGCGGGCCGCCGGTGCCGGCCAGGGGGCGCGGGGCGGCGTCCGGGGCCAGGGCGTGCCGGGAGAGGGCGAACTCTCCGGCGGGCGTCACGTACTCCTCCGTCCCGTCGGCGTCGGCCTCGGGCCGCAGGACGCCGGGCGCGCCGGCCTCGAACCGGACCACGCGCAGCAGCTCGGGCACGTCCACGTGCTTGGGGGTCAGGCCGCAGCGCAGGACGTTGTCGGAGCTGGCCATGATCTCCACGCCGACGCCCTTGATGTAGGCGTGCGGGACGCCGGCATCCAGGTAGAGGGCCTCGCCGGGCTGCAGGACGACGTGGTTGAGGAGCATGGCGGCGATCACGCCGGGGTCGCCGGGGAAGTGCCGGGCGAGGGAGGCGTACGCCGCGTAGGCGCCGCGGTGCGGGCCGCTGTGCCCGGCGAGCCGCTCGGCGGCGGCCGCCGCCTGGTGCACGGTGTCGGCCATGGCCGCGCGGTCGGCGCGCAGCACCGCCGTGAGGACCTCGCGCAGCGCGGCCTCCTCGGGGTGGGCGTGCAGCAGGTCGACGTACGGCTTGAGGGGGTCGACCTCCAGGGCGGCCAGCAGCTCGGCGGTGGCGTCCGGGGTGCGGAAGCCGCACAGGCCCTCGAAGGGGGTGAGGGCGCAGATGAGCTCGGGCTTGTGGTGGGCGTCCTTGTAGTTGCGGTGGGGGGCGTCGACGGGGATGCCGCGGGCTTCCTCCTCGGCGTGCCCGGCCCGGGCCTGCGCGGGGTTCGGGTGCACCTGCAGGGAGAGCGGGTCCGCGGCGGCCAGCACCTTCATCAGGAACGGCAGCCGGGGGCCGAAGCGGCGCACGGCGTCCGGGCCGAGCTCGCCCTCGGGGTCGGCGGCCACGACGTCGCTCAGGGCGACGGGGCCCGCCCCGCGGTCGACGTGGGACGGGGCGCCGGGGTGCGCGCCCAGCCACAGCTCGGCCTGCGGCTCACCGGTGGGTGCGACGCCGAGCAGCTCGGGGATCGCGGTGGTCGAGCCCCAGGCGTAGGGGCGCACGGTATTGACGAGGCGGTCCATGGGGCGGTTCCTGCTCCAGGCTGGGGGCTGGGGGCTGGGGGCTGGGGGCTTCCTGTTCTCGGGCGGCGGCTGCGGCGGCGGCTTGCGACGACGTACGACGACAGGTCCACGGCCTACGGCGTCGAGGCGAGCGCCAGGTAGACGGCGGCGAAATCGGTGATGGCCAGCAGCTCGGCGGCGGTCTCCAGCGGGCTGCCCTCGCCGGCCTCCAGCTCGCTGACGGGCGTGTCGCGGTGCAGGGCGAGCTCGCGGGCGGCGGGCGCGGGCGAGGTGACGGCGGGGGTGCGCTCCCGGACCAGGAAGACGCGGGCGTGCAGCGCCTCCGGCTCCTCGACACGATCGCGGAAGAAGTCCTCCGGGTCGGCCCCGGCGGCCAGTTCGCCGGAGAGCAGGGTGCCGTGCTCGGTCAGCGCCTCGGGCAACTGGGCCGCCAGCGCGGGGCGCCCGGCGAGGGCGGCGAGGACGGTCGCGAAGCGGCGGCCGGCCGCGGCGGCGAGCGCGCCCTCCGTCCAGATCAGCGGCAGGGTGTCGGCGAGCTCGGCGGCGAGCGTCTTGGCCGGGTTGCCGTACGTGGCGATGGCCGGGCCGCAGCGCTCGGCGATGTGGTCGAGCCGGTCGGCGAGCGCGTCGAGGGCGGCGGGCGGGGCCTCCATCAGGCCGATGCGGTCGGCGAGCGAGAGCAGCGGGGTGAGCAGCGACCACAGGGTGCCGGGCCCGCTCGGCAGGACGGGCGGTGCCTCGTCGGCCGAGCCGCCGGCCATGGTCTCGTACGGGGTGGTGGTCAGCGGCACCGCCAGTCCGCGGACCTGGGCGGTGGCGTCGGCGAGCGGGGAGCCGGCCGGGGAGACGCTGACGACGGTGCAGCCGCGGCGGTAGGCCTGCTCCAGGAGGACGGCCAGGCCCGGTTCGGTGCCGTCGGGGCTGGCGACGAGCAGCAGGTCGAGCGGGCCCGTCCAGCCGGGGAGGTTCCAGCGCAGCGCGCCGGGGGCCGGGGCGACGCCGGAGGGGCGGATCAGGGTGACCGGGCAGGTGTCGCCGGCGAGGGCGCCGAAGAGGTCCGCGGTGGACTCGGCGGCCGGGCAGGGTCCGGCGACCAGGACGGCGCGCGGGCGGCCGTCCGGGCGCAGGTCCGCGAGGCCGGCCTCCGCGGCATTGCGCACGGCGGTGCGGACGCGGGCGCCGGATTCGGCGGCGCCGCGCAGGAGGCCGTGCAGGTCCGCGCGGGAGAGGCCGTCGGGGTCATCGAGGAGGGACTCGTCGAACACCGTGTGATCAGCCTCCGGTGGCCGTGGGGGTGGGATGCCTGCGCCTGACGGCGGCGGGACTCAGGCGGGGCGGCGCGCCTCGTCCACGAGGAGGACGGGGATGCCGTCGCGGACGGGGTAGGCGAGGCCGCAGCCCTGGCCCTCGCACACCAGCTCGGGGGTCTCCTCGGAGGCGGTCTCGTCGCGGAGGGGGGCGTGGCACGCCGGGCAGGCGAGGATCTCCAGGAGGCCGGCTTCGAGCGGCATGGGGCGGTTCCCTTCGGGGCGAGCGGGTGCGGTGTGCGGTTCTGTGAGGTCAGGGTAGCCCTTGGGCGCGGGGTGGGTGTTCTTTCCCCGACCCCGTCCCTTCCCGAAACCGGGGGCTTCGCCCCCGGGCCCGGAATCCGGCTCGTCTCAGGCGCGGACGATCGCCAGGACCTCGTCGCGCAGGCGGGCGACCGTCTCGGCGTCGCGGGCCTCCACGTTCAGGCGCAGCAGCGGTTCGGTGTTGGAGGGGCGCAGGTTGAACCACCAGTCGTCGGCGGCGACGGTCAGGCCGTCGAGCTCGTCGAGCCGGACGCCCTCGCGGCCCTCGTACGCGGCGCGGACGGCGGCCGTGCGCCCGGCCTGGTCGGCGACGGTGCTGTTGATCTCGCCGGAGCCGGCGTAGCGGTCGTACTGGTGCACGAGGTCGGAGAGGGTGCCGCCCTGGCCGCCGAGGGCGGCCAGCACGTGGAGGGCGGCCAGCATGCCGGTGTCGGCGTTCCAGAAGTCGCGGAAGTAGTAGTGGGCGGAGTGCTCGCCGCCGAAGATGGCGCCGGTGCGGGCCATCTCCTGCTTGATGAAGGAGTGGCCCACGCGGGTGCGTACGGGGGTGCCGCCGTGCTCCTTCACGACCTCCGGCACGGAGCGGGAGGTGATCAGGTTGTGGATGACCGTGCCGCCGGGGTGCTTGGCGAGCTCGCGGGCGGCGACCAGGGCGGTGATGGCGGAGGGGGAGACGGGCTCGCCGCGCTCGTCGACGACGAAGCAGCGGTCGGCGTCGCCGTCGAAGGCGAGGCCGATGTCGGCGCCGGTCTCGCGGACCTTGGCCTGCAGGTCGACGATGTTCTTGGGGTCGAGGGGGTTGGCCTCGTGGTGGGGGAAGGTGCCGTCGAGCTCGAAGTACATCGGGACGAGGTCGAGCGGCAGGCCCTCGAAGACGGTGGGCACGGTGTGGCCGCCCATGCCGTTGCCGGCGTCGACGACGACCTTCAGCGGGCGGATGCGCTCCAGGCCGACGAGGGAGCGCAGGTGCGCGGCGTAGTCGGCGAGGACGTCACGAGTGGTGACGGTGCCGGGGGTGGCGGCGGGCGCGGGGGCGCCCTCCTCGGACCAGCGCTCGGCGAGGGCGCGGATCTCGGCCAGGCCGGTGTCCTGGCCGACGGGGGCGGCGCCGGCGCGGCACATCTTGATGCCGTTGTACTGGGCCGGGTTGTGACTGGCGGTGAACATGGCGCCGGGCAGGCCCAGTTGGCCGCTGGCGAAGTAGAGCTGGTCGGTCGAGCAGAGCCCGATCGAGGTGACGTCCACGCCGCGGGCGGCGGCGCCGCGGCCGAAGGCGGCGGCGAGGCCGGGCGAGGAGGGGCGCATGTCGTGCCCGACGACGATCGCCCGGGCATCGGTGACCTGGGCGAAGGCGGCGCCGAAGAGCTCGGCCAGGGTCTCGTCCCACTGGTCGGGAACGACGCCGCGCACGTCGTACGCCTTCACGATCTGCGACAGATCAGCCACAGCCAACCCCTCCTGCTTCCGGTTCGGGACAACAAACCTACCCGCCGTCACCGGTCGTGCATGACCGTGCGCCGCGGGCGCCGGCTCGTCACCGCTCGTCAGGAGTCCGGCGAGCGCAGGACCCTGAGGTGGCCGCGGCGGGCGACCTCCATCGGGTCCGGGCCCCGGCCGCCGGGTGCGACGGCGCCCGGAGCGGCGCCCGCACCTCCCGCGCGCTCCTGCGGCCGGGCGGCCTCGCGCACGGCGTTGGCGAGGGCCTCCAGGTCGTCGCTGCTGGGGCGGGCGGACCCGGTGTCCACGGCGAGGCGCACGACTTCCCAGCCGCGCGGCGCGGTCAGCCGCTCGGAGTGCTCGGCGCACAGGTCGTAGCAGTGGGGTTCGGCGTAGGTGGCGAGCGGGCCGAGGACGGCGGTCGAATCGGCGTAGACGTACGTCAGCGTCGCGACGGCCGGGCGGCCGCACGCGGTGCGCGAACAGCGACGTACAGGGCTCACGACGATGGACGGTACCGCACTCTTGAACGGGCCGCGACGACTCACCCCCACCTCACTCCTCCGTGTCGTCCCGGTTCGTCCTGTGGACGCCCTTGGCGAAGGCCCTGGTTGATCCCCTCGGGAGGCGGGGAACACATGTCCGGCGGCAAAGAAAACGCCCAAGGAAAGCGTCACCACTAGGTACACATAGTGTCATTCGGGATGCGAGCCCCGATCCCGCGGCTGGCTGTATTTGATCGCAGACATGGCCGGATCGCTCATCGGGCGACATGACGGGAGATGGGCGGCTGCTGCATACGGACGGTCGGCCGGCGGATACCCTCGGGGGTGATGGACACCCCCGTACCTCCCCCGGCCGCCGCCGGGGGCGCCCCCGGCCCGACCGGACCGCGACCGCGCCACCGCGACCGCCACGGACGCGGCATGCGCGGCCCCATCGCGCCCCCGCAGGTGCCGCTGTCGGCGACCAGGGCGGAGGCCTTCGTCGACCTCGTCCAGGACTCGGCCGAGCGGCTGGAGCGGCGCTGGCCGCAGCTGGCGTCCGTGGAGTTCCTGGTGCGCGAGGTGCCGGCCGGCGAGGACGCCGGGGCCGGCGACCCGCTGGAGGCGCTGCTGGACGGCGACTCGGTGCCGCTCGGCCGGTACGTGCCGGCGCGCGGCGGGGAGCCCGACCGCATCGTCGTCTACCGCCGTCCGGTGGAAATCCGCACCAAGACGCGGGACGAGCGCGCGCTGCTGGTCCACGAGGTCGTGGTCGAGCAGGTCGCCGAACTCCTCGGGCTCGCCCCGGAGTCCGTCGACCCGCGCTACGGCCAGGACTGACCGGCGACCACCGTCGCCGGCGCTCACCCGGTGAGCACCGACAGGTCCTGCCCGGTCTCCGGCACCGCCACCGTCGAGCGGTCGTCGCGCACCGGCTGCACCGTGAACATCGGGACGCCGTCCTTCGGCAGCGCGAGCATCCGCGAGGCGTGCACCGGGCCGCCGGAGACCTTCTCGACGGTCACCGCGTAGACGCCCTTGCCGCCGGTGGGCCGCGGCGGCTCGACGGCGAGGGTCGTGCCGGCCTTCACCGTGTACGTCTTCGACACCGCGGTGCCGCCCTCGCTGCCCGCCGAGGACGTCACCTTCACCTGGGCGTCCCGGCCGGGTGCGGCAAGGGCCAGGGTGGCGGCCCCCGGGCGGTTGTCGGCCACCGTGCCGCGCACGTCGACGGGCGGCGTGGCGGGGATGAAGGCCGTCTCCTGCTTGTCGTCCTTGCCGCGCGTCACCCGCAGGGCGGCGACGACCGGGGCGCTGCCCCGGGCAGCCGTCAGCACCAGCGAACCGGCCTCGCCGCGGGTGACGTCGCCCAGCTCGACCGCCGTCGTCATCCCGGCCTTGACGTGCAGCGACTCGTGCCCGGCCGGACTGATCGAGCCGCTCGGCCCGGCGAGCCGCACGCTCAGGTCGGCGTCGTCGTTGCCGGGCGCGAAGGCGACGAGCCGCACCGAGGTGGCGTCGGCGGGCACGCCCGGCAGCACCGCCACGGGCGCGGCGTCGGCGGACGGCGGCAGCCAGTCGCCGCCCAGCTTGTCGTCGGCGACCTGCACCGCCGCCCCGACCCGGCCGGAGCGCGCGGCCACGTGCAGGGTCAGGTTCTCGGCCGGGGTGTCGGTCAGCGTCGAGAGCAGGACGGGCACGGTGGCGCGGGGCGGGACGGTGACGCCCTCCCCGGACGCGGCGCCCGCCCGGCCCTCCGGCCCGAACAGTTCGAGGTCGACGACCGCCGGCGAGGCGTCCGGGTTGGTCAGGTGCACGTAGTCCTGGCGGCCCTTGGCGGTGCTCGCGCCCGGGAACCAGAAGGAGGTGTCGGGCGGCGTGCAGGCGGTGCCGTGCAGTCCGCGGCCGGAGCCGGCGGCGACGACGGTGGTCTGCTGCGCGGTCCAGCCGGGGGCGAGGGCGCCGTCGGCGGTGCCCAGCAGGGCGGGGGCGTCGGAACGCTCCGTCGTGGCGGTCACCGGCTTGCCGGCCTCCTTGAGGGAGAGCACGGGCTTGCCCGGGTCGTCCTTGGCGGCCGCCTTGGACTCCTTCGTCTCCTTGGACTCCTTCGGCTCCTTGGCCTTCGCGTCCTTGCTGTCCTTCGCGTCCTTGCCCTCGCTCTTCCCGGCGTCCGTGCGCGCCGGGCCGGCCGCGGGCAGCAGGTCGGCCGGGCTGCCGGCGGCGGTCTTCCCGGGCGGGGTGAAGGCGGTGTACGTCGTCTGCCCCACGTCCGAGGAGGTCGGCGCCGGGCACAGCGGCGTCGAGCGCTGGACCGGCAACCGGGTGGCGGTCCTGGTGCCGGTGCCGCCGCCGTCGGAGGGCGGGTTCAGGGCGGCGATGCCGGTGACGACGGCGAGCGCGGCCGTGACGGCGAACAGGGAAAGGGTCGTGCGGTTCACTGCTGCTCGCTCCCGTCACGGTGGGCTCGCTCGCCCCCGCCGTACGTCGTGTCGTAGGGCTGCCGACCGTACCCGTACGGGTCGTACGCGCCGGCCTGGTACGGGTCGGCGTACTGCCCTTGCTGCTGGTGGCCGTACTCCTGCTGCTGCGGCACCGCCGCGTACGGGTCGGGAGCGGCGTCGGCGTGGCCGTAGCCGCCGTAGGAGTCGTAGGCGCCGTCGTGGGGCGCGTACGCGTCGTACGGCTCCGCGGCGGGCGGCCCCGCCTGCTCGGGCACCGCCGGAGCGGTCCCCTCGGCAGCGGCCCGCAGCCGGCGGGCGCGGCGGCCCTCCCCCGGCGCGGACTGCACCGGCACGGCCGCCGCCGCGGCGTCCTCCGGCAGGTCGTCGTCGACGGTGCGGCGGCGGCCCGGCAGCGCGAGCACCACCAGGACCACGGCGAGCAGGCCCTGGGCCCACACCCACACCGAGCGGGCCGGCGGGGTCCGGTAGGTCAGGTCGAGCCGGCCGCCGGTGGCGGGCAGCGCGAAGCCCTGCGCCCAGCCGTCGACGGTGACGGGCTTGAGCAGCCGGCCGTCGAGCGTGGCGAGCCAGCCGGGCGCGGCCTTGTCGGCGAGGCGCAGGAGGCGTCCCTCGCCGCCGGCCGGCACGGTGGTGTGGGCCTCGACGGGGCCGGCGGCGACCGGCGCGGGCGGGGTGGCGGGGGTGCCGTCGGGCTTCTTGGCGCCGGTGACGACGGTGACGCGGGCGACCTGCCGGTCGACGCGCCACAGGGAGCTGCGGTTCTCCTGCCCCATGCGGGTCAGGCCGGGGGTGGCGTCCAGGACGCGGGCGGTGCTGCGCGGGGCGCTGTCGCGCACCAGGACGTAGCCGACGGCGTAGTCGCCGAGGCGACCGGCCTGGTCGGCGCCGGAGCCGGCGACCAGGCCGGCGACGACGGCGTCCAGCTGCCGGTCGCGGCCGGCCGCCGCCGTCTCGGCGTCGCCCATGCGCAGCCCGGAGCCGCGCACGAGCGCGTACGTCACGCGGCCGGAGCCGCCGCCGAGGACGAGGGTTCGGGCCTGGTCGCGGGTGCTCGCCTCCTCCGCGACGAACGCGGGTACCTGCACGGGGTCGCGGCGCTGCAGCGGCCCGTCGGCGCCGCCGGCCGTCCAGACGACGGCCGCGACGAGCGGGGCGGCGCCGGCGGTCAGGGCGATCAGGCCCGCGACCGGCTGCCGCCAGCCGAAGCTGCGGGCGGCGACGCGCTCACGGGCCCCTTCGGCGCCCACGACGGCGGCGGCGGCGAGGGCGAGGCCGTACAGGAGGGTGCCGGGCCCGGCCCAGGCGCTGCCACCGGCGACGGCCGCGCACAGCAGGCCGGCCAGGGCCGCGGCCCACGCGGCGCGGACGGCGAACTGCCGGTCCTGGCGCAGCAGGGCGGCCAGTGCGGCCAGGACGACGCCGGCCAGCAGCAGGGCGCCGGAGGTCCTGGGGCCCCCGGGGTTCGCGGTCAGTAGTTGCAGCGCGGAGGCCGAGCCGTGGCCGTAGGGCGCGCCCGCCTCGGCGAGGAAGCGGCTCGGGTGGGCGAGCAGTCCGAAGGACCAGGGGGCGAGGGCCAGGACGGGGGTCGCGGCGACCGCCAGCAGGCGCGGGCCGTGCACCGCGAGCCGGGCGGCACCGCCGCGCGCGCAGTGCCACACCAGCACGCCGGCGCCCAGCAGCACGGCCACCGGCCACACCACCGGCGTGAAGGCCGTGGTGACGGTGAGCAGGAGGGCGTACGCCCAGGACGCGCGCCACGACGGGGCGGCGTCCGGGGCGCGCAGGCCCCCGGCCGCGACGGCCGCCCGGGCCATGAGCGGCAGCAGGACGGCCAGGACGGCGGTGCCGAGCCTGCCGGTGGCCAGGGCCCCGGTGGTGGCGGGCAGGAAGGCGTAGACCGTACTGGCCCAGGCGCGCAGCAGCCGCGAGTCGGTCAGTGGCCGGGAGGCGGCGTAGGCGGTGAGTCCGGCCAGCGGGACGGAGCACAGGAGCAGCAGGGTCAGGGCCAGGCCCGTGGAGCCGAACAGGACGGAGGCCAGCGCGGCGAGGACGGCCAGGTAGGGCGGTGCGCTCTCGGTGCTGCCGGTGCCGACGGGGTGCCAGCCGTCGGCGTAGGCGGCCCACAGGCCGTCGGGGCCCAGGAGGCGGTCGGGTACGGGCAGCAGGGCGCCGCCGGTCAGGGAGCCGCTGCCGAACAGGCCGCGGCAGGCGACGACGGAGAGCAGGAGCAGTAGGGCGAAGAGCACGGGGGCCGGGCGGCGTGCGAGTCGCCGCAGCCGGGCGAACTGCTCGATCTCCAGGTAGTCGGCGTCGTCGCCGCCGGGCCCGGACTCGGTGGAGCCGCCGTGCCGGCCGGCGGCCGGGTGGGCGTCCTGGGTGCCGATGCCGAAGTCGGCGGCGAGTTGCTCGACGGTGGCGCGGACGGTGGCACCGGGGGGCGGGAAGAGCGGGCGCAGCTCGGCGGGGTCCGCCCGGGGCGCGCCGCGGCGTCTGCGCGCGGCCCGGATGCGCCCGGGGCGCAGCAGGACGCGGGCGAAGCCGGCGAGCTCGTCGAGGGCCTGTCCGGGTGCCTTGCCGACGAGGTAGCCGAGGGTGCGCAGTACGGTGCCGAGGACGAGGCGGACCATGACGTAGGGCAGCAGCGGGCCGCGGGTGTTGGCCAGCAGGGTGTGGACGGCGCCGGCCTTGTCGACGCGGTGGGCGGTGGTGGGCCTGCGGCCGGCGCAGTCGACCGGGCGGCGCTCGCGGGAGGCGGCCTCGGCGTGGCGCAGGACGGCGTCGGGGGCGACGAGCACCCGGTGGCCGGCGGCGTGGGCGCGCCAGCACAGGTCGACGTCGTCGCGCATGAGGGGCAGGCGGGCGTCGAAGCCGCCGAGCTCCTGCCAGACGTCGCGGCGGACGAGCATGCCGGCGGTGGAGACGGCGAGCACGGTGCGGATCTGGTCGTGCTGGCCCTGGTCCTGTTCGCGGCGTTCGAGGCCGGTCCAGCGGCGGCCGCTGCGGGCGATGGAGACGCCGGTCTCCAGCAGCTGCCGGCGGTCGTACCAGCTGCGCAGCTTGGGGCCGATCACGGCGGTGGGGTGGCCGGCGGCGAGCTCGGCGTCGGCGACGCGCAGCAGTTCGTGCAGGGCGCCGGGTTCGGGGGCGCAGTCGTCGTGCAGGAGCCACAGCCACTGGACGGGTTCGAGGTCGGACCGGTCGGTGCGGGTGGGGCCGCCGCCGTACTCGTCCTCGCTCCAGGTGCGGCCGACGGGGTCCCAGCCGCTGGAGCGCCTGAGGTAGGGCAGGTCGTCGGCGCCGAGGACGGGGGCGCTGCGCACGGCCTCCTCGACGGCGGCGCCGAAGCCGGTGCGGCGGGCGAGGTGCAGGACGTGTTCGGCGCCGAGGGCGTCGGCGAGCAGCCGGCGGGAGTCGTCGGTGCTGCCGGTGTCGGCGGCGACGACGTGCTGGACGGGCCGCTCCTGGCCGAGCAGGCCGGCGAGGGCGTCGGGCAGCCAGCGGGCGCCGTCGTGGGCGACGAGCACCGCGGTGACGACGTGCCGGGGGAAGGCCGGGGAGATGGTGGGGTCGAACATGGCAGGTGCGGGCCCCGGTTCGATGGAGACTGCGGTGGACGTACCGGGCCGCGGGCGGTCCCGGCTCACGGGAGGGCGCCGCCCGGGCGGGCGGCGTCTCGGACGGGCCCACCTTAGTGGTACCGGCGGTCGCCCCGGGGGTCGTGCGGACAGCGATCCGCCCCTCGCTTGCGGGCTGCGAGGGGCGGACCGGCGGGTATGAATCCTGCTGTGGGACCGGGTGGGGCCGAGGGTCCTTCGTTCCCGTGGACCGCCGCTGCGTCAGTCGTTGCTCCGGTCGCTGCGTCAGTCCTCGTCGGCTGGCTCGTACAAGACATCTGGTCAGGTCATGACGCCGGTCTTCAGACCGCTGCCTTCTTGAGGCGGCGGCGTTCGCGTTCCGACAAGCCGCCCCAGATTCCGAAGCGTTCGTCGTTGGCCAGAGCGTATTCAAGGCACTCGGAACGGACTTCACAGGCCAGGCATACTTTTTTGGCCTCGCGCGTGGAGCCGCCCTTTTCGGGAAAGAAGGACTCGGGGTCGGTCTGAGCGCACAGTGCGCGCTCCTGCCAGCCGAGCTCCTCGTCCGCCTCCTCGACCAGCAGTTGCTGGAACAGCTCGGTCATGTGCGCCCCTCGTCTGTCAATGCGTCCCCGTGTGCTGCCGCACATCAGGTGCGGCAGAACGACACGAGTGAAATTACAAGTGCGCCGATCCGGGCCAGTCAAGCCGGGATCTGCTATCGGGCCCCTTATTCACTCTGCGGAACCAAGGGCGAGCGGAAAGTTGCCAAAACACCACACAAGTGGACAGTTCCCCCACTCGTCACAAGTGCCTCGTCAGCGCCTCTTCCTTCCCGCCTCACGGAAGAGGACGCCACTCGCACGGGGACCGTTGCACCCGATATTTACGGGTCCGTCGCTCCGCGGGTGTCCGTACACCCCGGATCCCAAACCATTGCCCCCTCTTTCTCACCGGACGAGTGAAAGAAGCGGGCCAAAACGGACGCGCGGTTGACAGCGGCGCCGGGGAGCCGGTCTCCTTGAGGGCATGCCAGCGACCCTGCTCCTTCGGGCCACCGCCCCGGGGAACCTCAGCCTGACCCGCGCGTACGGGTCCCGCTGTGCTGTCCAGGCGCGCTGTCGCTGTTCCAGCTGTCGCAGCTGTTGAGGTGACCGTCCGTGCGCGTGCCGCGCACGCCCGTCCCGGTCCCAGCTGATCGTTCTTCCCTCCCTTCGCGTTCGCGCACGCCCGTTTGCGCGCTTGCGCCCGCGACCGCCATCGCTCTGCCCCCCGCGCAGTCGTACCGCCGAGGAACCCACTCCCCATGAACAGCGACGTCCAGATCGCCGGCGACCCGCTCGCCCTCCCCCACCTGATGCCCACGCCCGCCGCCCACCCCACAACCGTCGCCGAGTTCGCCGGGCTGGCCCGCCGCATCGCCGCCGACACCGCCTCCTGGGCGCCGCTCGTGCGCTACGACGCCGCCAGCCGCTGGTACCACCGGCTGCACACCGGCCCCGGCTACGAGGTGTGGCTGCTGAGCTGGGTGCCCGGGCAGGGCAGCGGGCTGCACGACCACGGCCCCTCCTCCGGCGTGCTCACCGTGCTGCAGGGCGAGCTGTCGGAGCACACCGCACAGGGCGCGCGGCGCACCCTCACCGCCGGCGCACAGCGCGTCTTCGCGCCGGGGTACGCGCACGAGGTCGTCAACGACTCCCTGGACCCGGCGGTCAGCCTGCACGTCTACTTCCCCGGCCTCACCGAGATGCCCATGCACGACGCCGGCACCGCCGCCGCCGTGCAGCCGTCCGTGCACTGCGCCGCCGCCCGCACCACCTCCTGACGCGGGCCGCTGCAGCGGGCGGCCGGGCGGCTGACAGACTGCAGCCATGCAGCGCATTGTGGTTCCGGCCGGCGGGATCGGGGGCGCCCGCTTCCTCCGCGGCCTGAAGTCAGCAGCCCCCGACGCCGACATCACCGTCATCGGCAACACCGGTGACGACATCCACCTCTTCGGACTGAAGGTCTGCCCCGACCTCGACACCGTGATGTACACCCTCGGCGGCGGCATCCACGAGGAACAGGGCTGGGGCCGCGCCGACGAGTCCTTCGCCGTCAAGGAGGAACTCGCCGCCTACGGCGTCGGCCCCGAATGGTTCGGCCTGGGCGACCGCGACTTCGCCACCCACATCGTCCGTACGCAGATGCTCGCCGCCGGCTACCCGCTCAGCGCGGTCACCGAGGCGCTGTGCGCACGGTGGCAGCCGGGCGTGCGGCTGCTGCCCATGAGCGACGACCGCATCGAGACCCACGTGATGATCGACGACCCGGACGGTGCGCCGGGCGCCCGCAAGGCCGTCCACTTCCAGGAGTACTGGGTACGGCTGCGCGCCTCCGTCCCCGCTCACGCCATCGTCCCCGTCGGCGCCGAACAGGCCAAGCCCGCGCCCGGCGTGCTGGAGGCGATCGCCGCGGCCGACGTCATCGTCCTCCCGCCGTCCAACCCCGTGGTCAGCGTCGGCACGATCCTCGGCGTGCCGGGCATCCGCGAAGCGGTGACCGCCGCGGACGCCCCCGTCGTCGGCCTCTCCCCCATCGTCGGCGACGCGCCCGTGCGGGGCATGGCCGACAAGGTCCTCGCCGCCGTCGGCGTCGAGTCCACCGCGGCCGCCGTCGCCCGGCACTACGGCCCCGACCTGCTCGACGGCTGGCTCGTCGACTCCGTCGACGCCGCGGCCGTCCCCGACGTCGAGGCCGCCGGCATCCGCTGCCGCGCGGTGCCGCTGATGATGACGGACCTCGAAGCGACGGCCGCCATGGCCCGCGCGGCCCTGGCCCTGGCCGAGGAGGTGCGCGGATGACCGCGCTGCCCTCCTACCGCGTCTGGGCGGTGCCCGGCATCCCCGAGGTGCGGCCCGGCGACGACCTGGTCAAGCTCATCGCCACCGCCGCCACGGCCGACGGCCTGCCCGGACTGGCCGACGGCGACGTCCTCGTGGTCACCTCGAAGATCGTCAGCAAGGCGGAGGGACGCATCGTCGCCGCCGACGACCGCGAGGCCGCCATCGACGCCGAGACCGTCCGCCTCGTCGCCCGCCGCGGCACCCTGCGCATCGTCGAGAACCGGCTCGGCCTCGTCATGGCCGCCGCCGGCGTCGACGCCTCCAACACCACCGCCGGAACGGTCCTGCTCCTGCCCGAGGACCCCGACGCCTCCGCCCGCCGCATCCGCGACGGCCTGCGCGACGCGCTCGGCGTGGACGTCGGCGTCGTCGTCACCGACACCGCCGGACGGCCCTGGCGCAAGGGCGTGACCGACTTCGCCATCGGCGCGGCCGGCGTCCAGGTCGCCAACGACCTGCGCGGCGACGTCGACGCCCACGGCAACCCGCTCGTCGCCACGGTCGTGGCCACCGTCGACGAACTCGCCGCCGCCGGCGACCTCGTCAAGGGCAAGGCCGGCGCACTGCCCGTCGCCGTCGTCCGCGGACTGGCCCACGTGGTCGGCCCCTCCGACGACGGCGCCCGGTGGCTCGTACGCCCCGCCGAGGACGACATGTTCCGCCTCGGCACCTCCGAGGCCGTACGGGAGGCGGTCGCCCTGCGGCGCACCGTGCGCGAGTTCACGGACGACCCCGTCGACCCCGGCGCCGTACGGCGCGCCGTCGCCGCCGCGGTCACCGCACCGGCCCCCCACCACACCACGCCGTGGCGGTTCGTGCTCCTGGAGAGCGAGAGCGCACGGCACGAGCTGCTCGACGCCATGCGGGAGGCGTGGATCGCGGACCTGCGGGCGGACGGGCGCTCGGAGGAGAGCATCGCCCGGCGCGTACGCCGCGGCGACGTCCTGCGCAAAGCGCCCTACCTCGTGGTGCCGTGCCTCGTCATGGACGGCTCCCACGACTACCCGGACGCGCGGCGGGCGACGGCCGAACGCGAGATGTTCGTGGTGGCGGCGGGAGCGGCCGTGCAGAACTTCCTCGTGGCGCTGGCGGGGGAACGGCTGGGGTCGGCGTGGGTGTCGTCGACGATGTTCTGCCGCGACGTGGTGCGGCGGGTCCTCGGCCTCCCGGCCGACTGGGACCCGATGGGCGCCATCGCGGTCGGCCGCGCAGCGGCTCCGCCGAAGCCGCGCCCTGCCCGCGCGGCGGATCCGTTCGTCGTCACCCGCTAGCGCCGGTTGTGGGCAGTCGTGCCGCTGGGGCGGCACGGGTGGGCACAACCGGCCCACCGGGCCGCACCACCCCAACGCGCCGAAGGCGCGCCGCGGCGGGACAGCCGCCGACGGAGATCGGCGCTCCGCACCGTGGGCGCTGCGGGACGCATCCGCCGGTGGGCCGGTTTGTGCCCACCCGTTCCGCCCTGCGGAACGCCTGCCCACAAACGGGCCGGGACGCCTGCCCACAAACGGGCAGGCCGTCAGGCCTGGGGGCGGCCCATGGCTCGGAAGGTCCAGCCCGCCGCTCGCCACGCCGCCGCGTCCAACGTGTTGCGGCCGTCCAGGACGCGCCGCGCCGCGACGACGTCGCCCACGGCTGCCGGGTCGAGGTCGCGGAACTCGGCCCATTCGGTCAGGTGCAGCACCACGTGCGCTCCCCGGCACGCCTCCAGTGCGCTGGGGGCGTAGGAGAGGGTGGGGAAGACCTGCCGGGCGTTGTTCATGCCCTTGGGGTCGTAGATGGTGACCTGGCCGCCCTGGAGGTGGATCTGGCCGGCGACGTTGAGGGCGGGCGAGTCGCGGACGTCGTCCGAGTCGGGCTTGAAGGTCGCGCCGAGGACGGCGACGCGCCGTCCGAGGAAGCTGCCGCCGACGGTTTCGCGGGCGAGTTCGACCATGTGGCCGCGGCGGCGCATGTTGATGGAGTCGACCTCGCGCAGGAAGGTGAGGGCCTGGTCGGCGCCGAGTTCGCCGGCGCGGGCCATGAAGGCGCGGATGTCCTTGGGCAGGCAGCCGCCGCCGAAGCCGATGCCGGCGCGCAGGAACTTCCTTCCGATGCGCTCGTCGTGGCCGATGGCCTCGGCGAGCTTGACGACGTCGCCGTCGGCGGCTTCGCAGACCTCGGCCATGGCGTTGATGAAGGAGATCTTGGTGGCGAGGAAGGAGTTGGCGGCGGTCTTGACCAGTTCGGCGGTGGGGTAGTCGGTGACGACGAAGGGGGTGCCGTCGCCGATGGGGGTGGCGTAGACCTCGCGCAGGAGCTTCTCGGCGCGCTCGCCGGCGACGCCGACGACGATGCGGTCGGGGTGCAGGGTGTCCTGGACGGCGAAGCCCTCGCGCAGGAATTCGGGGTTCCAGGCGAGTTCGACGTCGTTGCCGGCGGGGGCGAGTTCGGCGAGCGTACGGGCGAGGCGGGCGGCGCTGCCGACGGGGACGGTGGACTTGCCGACGACGAGGGCGGGGCGGCGCAGCTGGGGGGCGAGGGAAGCGACGGCGCTGTCGACGAAGGACATGTCGCAGGCGTACTCGCCGTGCTTCTGCGGGGTGTTCACGCACAGGAAGTGGACGTCGCCGAATTCGCCGACCTCTTCCCAGGAGGTGGTGAAGCGCAGGCGTCCGGTGGCGCCCTCGATGCCGGCGACGTGCTTGCGGAGCAGTTCGTCGAGGCCGGGCTCGTACATGGGGACCTCGCCGCGCGAGAGCATGGCGATCTTCTCCGGCACCACGTCCAGTCCGAGGACCTCGAACCCGAGCTCGGCCATGGCCGCGGCGTGGGTGGCGCCGAGGTATCCGGTGCCGATCACGGTGATCTTGAGGGCCATGCGGTGCTCCATGTGCTGACGGACGTGCTGACGGGCCGGATTGCGTTGCCCGAGCATAGTCGGGGGGCGCCCGGGAAGGATCGCGGGGACGACCGGGGTGCGGGGCGGGTTGTCGGCAAGCTCACGTATCGGCTGCGGAGGGGCTCGCTCTAGACTTGTTGTTACTAAACGGTAGTTAACTCTTCTGGGGAGTACGCCTTGGCGGGAAACAAGGATTTCGACCTCTTCCGGCCGTCGGAGGAGCACGACGAGCTCCGCAAGGTCGTCCGGTCGCTGGCCGAGGCGAAGATCGCGCCGTTCGCCGCCGAGGTGGACGAGGAGGGCCGCTTCCCGAAGGAGGCCCTGGACGCGCTCGTGGCCGCCGACCTGCAGGCCGTGCACGTCCCGGAGGAGTACGGCGGGGCGGGCGCCGACGCGCTGGCGACCGTGATCGTCATCGAGGAGGTCGCCCGGGTGTGCGCCTCCTCCTCCCTGATCCCCGCGGTCAACAAGCTCGGCTCGCTGCCGGTGCAGCTGTCCGGCTCGGAGGAGCTGAAGAAGAAGTACCTGGGCCCGCTGGCCAAGGGCGAGGGCATGTTCTCGTACTGCCTGAGCGAGCCGGACGCCGGTTCGGACGCGGCCGGGATGAAGACGCGCGCGGTGCGCGACGGCGACTTCTGGGTCCTCAACGGCGTCAAGCGCTGGATCACCAACGCGGGCGTCTCCGAGTACTACACGGTCATGGCCGTCACCGACCCCGAGAAGCGCTCGAAGGGCATCTCGGCGTTCGTGGTGGAGAAGGGCGACGAGGGCGTCTCCTTCGGCGCCCCGGAGAAGAAGCTCGGCATCAAGGGCTCGCCGACCCGCGAGGTCTACCTCGACAACGTGCGCATCCCCGCCGACCGCATGATCGGTGAGGAGGGCACGGGCTTCGCCACGGCGATGAAGACCCTGGACCACACCCGCATCACCATCGCCGCCCAGGCGCTCGGCATCGCCCAGGGCGCCCTGGACTACGCCAAGGGCTACGTCCAGGAGCGCAAGCAGTTCGGCAAGCCGATCGGCGACTTCCAGGGCGTCCAGTTCATGCTGGCCGACATGGCCATGAAGCTGGAGGCCGCCCGCCAGCTGACCTACGCGGCGGCCGCGAAGTCCGAGCGGGTCTCGGGCGGCGGCGCGAAGGAGGACCTGACCTTCTTCGGCGCCGCGGCCAAGTGCTTCGCCTCGGACGTGGCGATGGAGATCACCACGGACGCCGTCCAGCTCCTCGGCGGCTACGGCTACACCCGTGACTACCCGGTCGAGCGCATGATGCGCGACGCGAAGATCACGCAGATCTACGAGGGCACCAACCAGGTCCAGCGCATCGTCATGGCGCGCAACCTGCCGTAGGGCCCGGTAGCACCGGCGGCCGCCTTCCGGTGGCGGCGGGCGTGGGGGCGGGTGAAGGTGGTCGCGGAAGAAGGACCACGGGAGGTCGCCCCATGCCCGACGTACGCGGACCGTATGTGCCCGGCACGCCCTGCTGGGTGGACCTCGTGGTCCCCGACCAGCGCGAGGCCCTCGACCTGTACGGGGACCTCTTCGGCTGGCAGGGCGAGCCCGGGCCGCCGGAGACCGGCGGGTACGCCGTGTGCACGCTGCGCGGCAAGCCGGTCGCCGGGATCATGACCGCGATGACGGCCGAGGGCGGCTCGAAGCCGCCGCCCTCGTGGACCACCTACCTGGCCGTCGAGGACGCCGAGGCCGCGACGCGGACGATCTCCTCCGGCGGCGGCACGGTCCTCTACGACTGCATGGACGTGCTCGACCTGGGCCGGATGGCCGTGGTGGCCGACTCCACGGGTGCGGTCTTCGGGCTGTGGCAGGCCAAGGAGTTCATCGGCTCGCAGGTCGTCAACGAGCCGGGCGCGGTGGTGTGGAACGAGCTCAACACCGCCGACCCGGACACGGCCGCCCGCTTCTACCAGCAGACGCTGGGCCTTTCCGCCGCCCCGATGGAGGAGGTGGAGGGCTACTTCTCCCTGCAGGCCGCCGGCCGGGTGGTCGGCGGGATGCAGGACCTGCAGAACTCCCCGCCCGGCTCGCCCTCGCACTGGCTGACGTACTTCTCGGTCGACGACACCGACAGCACCGCCGACGCCCTGGTGCGGGCCGGCGGCTCGGTGCTCAAGCCGCCGTTCGACATGGTGGCCGGCCGGATGGCCGTCCTGCGGGACCCGCAGGGCGCCGTCTTCGCGGTGATCGACGCGACGGGGCCGCAGCCGCCCACCGCCTGAGGTCACTGGTCGCCGGCGGTGACCTTCTGGTCCTTCTTCAGCTGGTCGAAGAGCTGCTTGGCCTTGGCCGTGTCCCACTTGACGGCCACGCCGTCGCTGCGGGTGGGCAGGTTGGGGTTGGAGATGGGGACGGTCATCTGCTTGCCGTCACCGCCGGTGACGCCCTTCATCGCCCAGAACATCGACGTCAGGTCCCACAGCTCCATGTCCTTGTCGACGATGAGCGTCTCCAGGCCCGAGCCGATCACCGGGTAGAGCCGGAAGGGGTTGAGGATCGTCGACGGGGAGGCGGCCTGCTTGGCGAGGGTGTTGAGGAACTTCTGCTGGTTGCGCATCCGGCCCAGGTCCTGGTCGGCCTCCTGGTGCCGCTGGCGGACGAAGGCGAGGGACTGCGCGCCGTTGAGCTCCTGGCAGCCGGCCTTGAAGTCGGCGCCCGAGTCGCGGTCCTTCAGCGGCTTGTCCAGGCACATCTGGACGCCGCCGAGCGCGTCGACGAGGTTGCGGAAGCCGCCGAAGCCGATCTCCGCGTAGTGGTCGATGTGCAGGCCGGTGTTGTACTCGATGGTCTGCGCCAGCAGCTCGGGCCCGCCGTCGGAGTAGGCCTGGTTGAGCTTGTGGGTCGAGGCCGGGAAGCGCTTGCCGGACTGCTTGCCCGTGAAGGCGGGGATGGTCACGTACGAGTCGCGCGGCAGGCTCAGCATCGTGGTGCCGTTGGAGCCGGTGTGCAGGATCATCATCGAGTCGGTGCGCTTGCCGTCGGCCGACCCGGTGTGCAGTTCCTTCTTGTCCTCCTCCGACAGGCCCTCGCGGCTGTCGGAGCCGACGATCAGGTAGTTCGTGCCCTCGCCCGCCGGCGGCCGGTCGGGCACCGAGGAGAGGTCGACCTCGCGGCGCAGCTTGCCGTCGGCCCAGAAGTAGGTGCTCACGGAGACCACCACCAGGCCGGTGACCAGTGCAATCGCGCCGATCTTCAGCCGCTTGCGCCAGTCGGGGGAGGCAGTACGCGTCCCACGGGCGCCCGGCCCGGCGGGGGCCGCGCCGCCGCGCCCGTAGACCTGCCCGGCCGAGTAGCCGTCGGCCTGCGGGGGGCCGCCCTGGGGGCCGGGCCCGTGCGGGGCGTCGTAGCCACGGGGCGGCTGGTACTGCGCGGGCGGGCCCGCACGGCGTGTGTGCGTCCGCCCATCGGGCCAATCACTCATGCTCCCGAGTGTGCCTTCCGTGGCGCCCGGCCTCCCAGGGTGCGGACGGAACCGGGGCAGTGCTGTTGCAGAGCTGATGCAAACGCCGCGGGTGCGACCGGGCCCGCATACAGTGGTGGACATGACCATTCAGGACCGGAACCCGGAGTCCGACATACCGGGCAAGCCGACCTCGGCGTCCCGCACGACGCTGTCCCACATCATGACCAACAACGACACCAACCTGCTGGGCACCGTCCACGGTGGCGTGATCATGAAACTGGTGGACGACGTCGCCGGTGCGGTCGCCGGCCGGCATTCCGGCGGACCCGCCGTCACCGCCTCGATGGACGAGATGGCCTTCCTCGAACCGGTGCGCGTCGGCGACCTCGTCCACGTGAAGGCCCAGGTGAACTGGACCGGGCGCAGCTCCATGGAGATCGGCGTACGCGTGCTCGCCGAGCGCTGGAACGAGGCCGCGCCTCCCGTCCAGGTCGGCAGCGCCTACCTCGTCTTCGCCGCGGTCGACGGCGACGGCAAGCCCCGCGCCGTACCCCAGGTGATGCCCGAGACCGAGCAGGACCGCCGCCGCTACCAGGAGGCCCAGATCCGCCGCACCCACCGGCTCGCCCGGCGCCGCGCGATCATGGAGCTCCGGCAGAACCGGGCCGCCGAGGGCATCGAGGACTGAGCCTCTCTCCCGCTCACCCCTCACCCCTCCGGGCAGACCGCCTGGTCGCCGGTGACCACCGACAGGCCGCCGGGCTGCTCCGCGGGCTGCTCGGCGCGCACGGGGTGGACCCGGGTGAAGTCCGTGCCGAGGACCACCTGCAGCACGGGCCCCTGGCCGGGCACCGGGCGCAGCTCGGCGCCCGGCAGGGCGGCGGCCAGCGAGCGGGCCGAGCGGTCCCAGCGCGGGTCGTAGGTGATCAGGGTGCGCGCAGTGGCGGGCGGCGGCGCGTCGGCGGGCCGGCCGGTGGTGAGGAAGCCGGTGGCCCGCAGCGCCTCGTCGGCGCTCTTGGCCAGGCCGGTGCGGCCGGTGCCGTTGAGGACCTGCACCCGGATGCGCTCCGGCGGCACGTCGACCGTGGTGGGCGGCTGCCCCTGGGGTTTGGCATCCTGCACCCGGTGCGGAGCGCGCGGGATGGCATTGACCGGCCGGTCCTCGCGCAGGGCCTGGAAGAGCTTGCCGGCGGCGGCCTCGTCCCAGCGCACGGTGGAGCCGATGCCGGGTACGGGGAAGTCGGCCACCGCCACGGGTACGGAGGTGAACTCGGCGGAGGCCGGCGTCAGGCCCCGCATGGCCCGGCCCAGGTCGACGAGGTCGGCGGTGCCCAGGCCCCGGTCGGCGCGGACCGAGCCGCTGACGGTGGAGGCGACCTGCCGGAACTTCACCGGGTTCAGCAGGACGCCGCCGTCGGTGGCCCGGTGCATGAGCGAGGCGAGGAAGCGCTGCTGGCGCTGCATCCGGCCGAGGTCGGCGGCGCCGTCCAGGTGCCGGGAGCGCACGTACTGCAGGGCCTGCCCGCCGTCGAGGGTGCTGGTGCCGGCCGGCAGGTCCAGGCCGGTGTAGGTGTCGTGCAGCGGCCTGGCGCTGCAGACCTGGACGCCGCCGACGGCGTCGACGGTCTTCATGAAGCTGGTGAAGTCGACCTCCATGTAGTGGTCGACGTGGACGCCCGTGAGGCGCTCGACGGAGCGCACGGTCAGGCCGGGGCCGCCCTCGGCGTAGGCGGCGTTGAGTTTCTGCCCGTGGGCCGGGCGGATGCGGCCGGTCTCGTCGGTGCGCTCGGGGATCTCGATGTAGGTGTCGCGGGGCAGCCCGACGACGGTGGCCCGCTCGCGGTCGGCCGACAGGTGCACCAGCATCATCGTGTCGGTGCAGTGGCAGGGCATCCCGCCCAGGTGGTAGCGCTGTCGCTCCTCCTCGGTGATCTTGTCGCGGCCGTCGGTGCCGACGAGCAGGATGTTGGTGCCGCGGCTGACCTGGGGCCGGTTCGACAGCCCGCCGAAGGGGTCCACCCGGCCGATGCCGCCGGCGAAGCCGGTGACCACGGCGTGCCCGATGCCCCCGGTGCCCAGCACGGCCAGGGCGGCCCCGGTGGCCAGCCGCATGCCCCAGCGCGGGCGGCGGGCGGCGGGCCGGCGGTGGCGGGTCGGGCGGCGGTGGGGCGGACAGGTGCGCAAGGAGCGGTCGGGTGCGGTCACTGCGTAACCTCCGCGACGGTCGGGGAGCACGGCGGGGGAAGCTCGCGCACTGCAGCAGCACGGTAGGCCCATACGATGAACTGTCCGCGGCCCCACGCCGTCCGGGGCGGTCCCACCACCCGGCCGGGGCGGAGCCGCTTCGCCCATTGGCGGTAACGTGGCCGGGTCCCCGGCCCCCGTACTCCCGAGGAACCATGCCCGATCAGCAGCTGCCAGCCGTTTCCGTGATCATGCCGGTGCTCAATGAAGAACGGCATCTGCGCACCTCCGTGCGGCACATCCTGGAGCAGGAGTATGCCGGTGAGCTGGAGGTGGTCATCGCCCTCGGTCCGTCCACGGACCGCACCGACGAGATCGCCGCGGAGCTGGTCCGGGAGGATCCCCGGGTCCACACCGTGCCGAATCCCTCGGGTCGCACCCCGGCGGCGCTGAACGCGGCGATCAAGGCCTCGCGTCACCCGATCGTGGTACGTGTCGACGGGCACGGCATGCTCTCCCCGGACTACATCGCCACGGCCGTGCGGCTGCTGGAGGAGACCGGCGCCCAGAACGTGGGCGGCATCATGCACGCCGAGGGCGAGAACGACTGGGAGCGGGCCGTCGCCGCGGCGATGACCTCGCGCATCGGCGTGGGCAACGCCGCCTTCCACACCGGCGGCGCGGCCGGCCCGGCCGAGACCGTCTACCTGGGCGTCTTCCGGCGCGAGGTGCTGGAGCAGCAGGGCGGCTACAACGAGGAGTTCATCCGCGCCCAGGACTGGGAGCTGAACTTCCGCATCCGTGAGGCCGGCGGGCTCATCTGGTTCTCGCCGGAGCTCAAGGTCTCCTACCGTCCCCGCCCGAACGTCAAGGAGCTGGCCAAGCAGTACCGCAACTACGGCCGCTGGCGGCACGTGGTGGCCCGCTACCACCAGGGCTCGATCAATCTGCGCTACCTGGCCGCGCCGGCCGCGGTCTGCGCGATCGCGGCCGGCGCGGTGGTGGGCGCGACCGTCACCCCGTGGGGCTTCGTCGTGCCCGCCGGCTACCTGGCGGCCATCGCCGCCGGCTCCGTGCCGGCGGGCAAGGGCCTGCCGGCCGGTGCCCGGGTGCGGATCCCGCTGGCGCTGGCCACGATGCACATGTCGTGGGGCTACGGCTTCCTCACCAGCCCCCGCTCGCTGGCGAAGAAGGTCATCGCCAGCCGCCGCCCGGCAGTGAAGTAGCCGAAGGAGAAGAGGAACCCGGTCGGTCAGTAGCGATTGGCCGGGTTGACCTTCATGCAGGCCGAGGTGTCGGCGCCGTTGAGCGGGTCCGAGCTCTCGGGGGCCTTGTTGTCGCCGTCCTTCTTGCCGTCCTTGCCGTCCGGCTTCCCCTCGCCCGGCTTGGCGGACGCGGAGGCCGAGGCCGAGGCGGAGGCGCCCGGCTCGGGCGTGGTGGCGGAGGCGTCGTCCGCGGCCTTGGGGTACGTCGTGCCCGTACGCCAGTCCCCGCCGACCACGAGCGTGATCTGCCGGACCTCGGGCGAGTGGCGCACCGCGCTCTCCGGCAGGCCGAGGGCCTTGGCCACGGCGAGCGCGTCGGCGCGCTGGGTGGCCCGGGGGTAGGTGATCGTGGTGTCGGCCTGGGCGCGCGGGGTGGAGTCGGCGATCGCCTTGGTGAAGCCCTGCTTGACCAGGAGGGCGGCGATGTCGGAGCCGCGGCCGGTGGCGGGCGGCTCGACGGCGGTGCCCGTGCCGTTGAAGACGGTGACGGCGATGTCGGTCTTCCGGGTGGCGGGCACGGTGGGCACGCCGGCCTTGTCGTCCTTCTTCTTGTCCTTGCCGTCGAGGGCGATGTCGTTGCGGACGAGCGAGAAGAGCTTGTCGGCGTCGCCGGGCTTGGGGATGACGTGCGCGTCCGGGTCCTGCGGGTCGGTGGCCCACGGCATGGTGGTCATGGTGATCCGGTTGGAGGGCACGCGCTTGATGTCGTCGGCGAGGCCGTAGAGGTCCTTGACCGAGCCCAGGTCCTTGTCGACGGTCAGGGCCTTGGTGGCGGCCTCGGCGAGGTCGGTGAGCTGGCCGGGGTCGGAGAGCTTGGTGCCGGCCTTGAGCTGGCGGACCATCGCGTTCATGTACATGTGCTGCGCGTGGGTGCGGCCGATGTCGCTGCCGTCCTCGAAGCCGTGCCGGGTGCGCAGCCACTGCAGGGCCTGCTTGCCCTTGATGGTGTGGCTGCCCTTGGGCAGCTGCAGCCCGGACTTCTCGTCGCGGACGTTCGCGTCGACGCAGACGGGGACGCCGCCGACGGCGTCGGCCATGTTCACCACGCCCGAGAAGTCGATCATCATGAAGTGGTCGACGGGGATGCCGGTGAGCTCCTCCCAGGTGGCGACCGTGCAGCCGGGGCCGCCGTTGGCCAGGCTGGTGTTGATGATCTGGCGGTTGGTCTCCTTGTAGACCTTGCCGGTGTCGGGGTCGGTGCACTTGGGGATCGTCACGCGGGTGTCGCGCGGGACGGATATGACCGACATGTTGCTGCGGTCGGCCGAGACGTGCACGAGCATCTGCACGTCGGCCAGCGGCGGGCGGTCGGCGTCGTCGCGGGCGCCGCCGAGGTCCTGGTTCTCCTTGCTGCCGCGGCTGTCGGAGCCCAGGAGGAGGATGTTCAGCGGGCGCTGGCCGTCGGCGTTGGCGGCGCTGCGGTCGAGCTGCTTGTCGCCGAGGTTGAGCTTGTTCTTCTTGATGTTGTCGTTGAGGTGCTGGTAGTAGAACCAGCCCGCCGCGGCCACGCCGAGGATCAGGACGGCGAGGCCGAGGGCGGTCCAGCGCAGGATCCGGCCGATGCGGCGGCGGCGCGGCCGGCCGCCGCCGGGACGAGTCCCCGCCGGGCGTGCGGCGGGGCCGGGTATCGCGCCGGATCCGGCCTCCTCGGCGGCGTCCCGGGCGCCGGCCCCGCCGTCGGCGGTCCCGGCGGTCCCGGCGCTCTCGTGCTCCGCGGAACGCTGCTTCGGCGCGGTCGCGGCGGCCTTGCCGGCCGCCTCATTCCGCGCACCACTGCTCTGCCGCATCGGGCCCTCCCCTTGGATGGTGCGTACCGGCCCGATGGGCAGACGTGTGTCCCGCTCGAGTCCTGCTACGTAATGAGATGCGAAAGAACCTCGTCAGGGTTCACTTTGCACAGATGTTCTCATCGTCCGCCTCGACCTTCTGAATCCCCTCCGGGGCCTTTTGCGGCGCGGTGACGGGAGTGCCCGCACCGTGGAAGTCGGCGCCGAGGGTGAGGGTCATCTCCGCGGTGGGCGCGGCGTCGGTCGCGCTCTGCTTGAGGGCGTCGGCGGGCAGGCCCATGTCCTCGGCCAGACGGCGGGCCTGATCGGCCTGGTTGGGCGCGAATTCGAGGACGGTCTTGTCCTTCTTGCCGCCCGCGGCGTTGCCGCCGTTGCTGGTGTGGCCCATGCCCTTGGTGTTCTGCATCCAGGCGACGGTCTCCTGGGCGGCGCCGACCTTGCCGCTGCCGTTGAGGACCTTGACCCGCACCTGGGCGGGCGCGGCCTTGGGGCCCTGCAGGAGGGCGGCCTGCTTGGCGTCGGCCTCCTCCTTCTGCTTGCGCTCCTTCTCCTTGACCTCGGTCAGCGAGACGTCCTGGCGGACCATGGCGAACAGCGGCTCGGCCTTCGGCTTGTCCAGCACGACGGTCTTGTGGAACTTGCCCTCGGCGGGGTTGTCGACGACGGGCACGGTGGCGAAGGTGATGTTCTTCAGGTTGACCTTGCTGAGCTCCTTGGCGAGGCTCATCAGCTTGCTGATCGAGCCTATGCCGGTGTCGACGGTGAGCGAGTTGGTCGCGGCGTCGCTGAGGTCGTAGAGCTTCTTGGGGTTGGAGAGGGTGTCGCCCGACTTCATCTTCCGGATCATCGAGCTCAGGAACTGCTGCTGGAGCTTGATGCGGTCCAGGTCGCTCTCGAAGCCGACGCTGTGCCGGGTGCGGACGAACGCGAGCGCGTCCTCGCCCTGGATGCTGTGGTGGCCCTTGGAGAGCTTCAGGTGCGACTTGGGGTCGTTGATGTCCTTGGCGAGGCAGACGTCGACGCCGCCCACGGCCGCGGAGAGCTCCTTGACCGCGTTGAAGTCGGCCATCATGAAGTGGGTGACCTTCAGGCCGGTGAGCTGCTCGACGGTGCGCCAGGTGCAGCCCGGGTCGCGGTCCTCCTGGCCGAGGCTCTCGTTGAAGCGCACGCCCTTGGAGCCGGGGATCGTCCGGGACTTTCCGCCCGACTTGGTCGGGCAGTCCGGAATGTCGGTGATCATGTCACGCGGAATGGACAGCGCCGTCGCGTTCGTCCGGTCCTCGGAGACGTGGAAGAGCAAGGTGGTGTCGGCGTGGCCGACGCTGCCGTCGTCGCCGTAGCCGGTGTTGCCCTTGCCGGAGCGCTTGTCCGTGCCGATCACCAGGATGTTGACCGGGCCGTCGATGACGGCGTCGTTGTTGATGCCGACGTCGACCTTGTCGATGTTGTTGTTGAAGTGCTGGTAGAGCAGGTACCCGCCCACCGAGCCGGCGACCAGCACGAAGCCCAGGGTGCCGCCGGTCCACATCAGGACCTTCTTCTTCCTGGCGGCCTGCTTCTTCGGCTTCGGCCGCCGGCGCCCGGTCGCCGCCTTGGCCGCGGCGCGGCGACCGCCGCCGCCCGTGCCGCGCTGCCCCGGCACGGTGCGGGTGCCCGGCTGCTTGCGGGGCGCGGCGGTGGCTCTGGCGGGGGCGGTGCGGCGGCTGGGTGCCGGGGTGGTGGGTCCGGAAGCGGCCCTGTCGGGGCTTGCGGGTTCATCGATACGCAGCTCGTAGCTGCCGGTGTCGGGGTCGAACACCCACTGGTCGGCGGGATCGATGCCGCCCGCTCGCCCACGGCCTTGCGCATCCACGGTCGCTTGAGTCCTCCGTCGGTGCCACGCGGCGCCTACCCCCCATGAGGCGCACGAGAGTGTCGTTGGTGCAGTGCGCGGTCGGCCGGCAGTGCGCACCGGGATCGCTCACACTATCCGCCCAGTTCAGCGTCAAGCGACGCCCGTGACAAATTGCACTCCCCTACAACTGGGCAATCTGCCCAATCCCTTCGCGTGGACGGTCGCCCGGGCGAACACGGGGACAGGGCGCCGGCCGGGCCGTTCGCCCGTTTTTACCGCGTAGGTGATCGGTTGTCAGCCGCAGCTGCCGCGTGCCGCGGTGGTGCCCTCGTACGTGGGCGGGGCGGTCGGCAGCGGGGAGGGCGCGGTGGTGGTCGCGTAGGCGGAGGGGGGCGGCGGCTGGGGTTCGGCGCCGTCGGTGCCCTCGGGTTCCGGTTCGCGGCCGGGCCGGACGGCGGCCGGCCTGTCGTCGGCGGGGCGGACGTGGGCGCTCAGCGTCACCCGGCGGTCCCTGCGCAGCTGTTCGAAAAGCTGGTCGGCGTCCGGCTGGACGAGCTCGTCGCGGGCGCTGTTGTACGGGTACGGCCGGCGCGGCACCGTCAGGAACTGCACGCGGTCGGCGGGGATGCCGCGCACGGTGCGCACGAGGTTGTACAGCCGCTTCAGCGAGCCGAGGCCGGGGTCGGTGGTCACCGACTTGGTGGCGGCGTCCAGCACGGGGTAGAGCCGGGCGGGGTTGAGCAGGACGCCCTCGCTCTGCACCTCCTGCACCAGGGCCCCCAGGAACTTCTGCTGCCGCCCCATGCGTTCGGTGTCGCTGCCGTCGCCGACGCCGTAGCGGGCCCGGACGTAGCCGAGGGCCTGTTCGCCGTTGAGCACCTGGCGCCCGGCGGGCAGCGAGAGGCGGGCCTCGCGGTCCTCCATGGGCCGGTTCAGGCAGACCTCGACGCCGTCGACCGCGTCGACCAGGCGCTTGAAGCCGTTGAAGTCCAGGACGACGTGATGGTCGATCCGGATCCGGGTGATGTTCTCGACGGTGCGGATGGTGCAGGCGGTGCCCGCGAGCTCGTACGCCCAGTTGAACTGGGCGAAGCGCTCATTGGTGTAGGTGCCGTCGGGCTTGCGGCAGCTGGGGATGGTCGCCATCAGGTCGCGCGGGAGGCTGACGGCGGTCGCGCTCTTCCGGTCGGCGGCCAGGTGCAGAAGGATCGTGGTGTCCGAGCGCTGGCTGTCGTCGGCGCCGCCGTACTGGCCGTTGCCGGTGCCGCTGCGCGTGTCCGAGCCGATGATCAGGATGTTCTGGGCGCCGGCGACCAGGGCACTGGGCCGCTCCTTCTCCCAGCGGCGCAGCTCCTCCTCGGTCGCGGTGTCGGTGTGGATGTTGCCGTTGAGGCGCTGGTAGAGGAACCAGCCGAGCCCCGTGAACCCCAGCAGCAGCACCGCGAGGAGCGCCGCGAAGCCGCGCAGCCAGCGGCGCCGGCGCCGCCGGGGCACGCCCGGCCGGCCGAGCGGCCCCCGGACCCCGGGGCGGTTCGGCCGGCCGGGCGTACCGGGGCCGGGCGTCACGGCTTACGTGCGTCCCTCCTGCGCGTCGGGCTGCGGTCGGTGCGGCCCGTGGGGAGCCGCACCTACCGCCGATCATCGCGCGGCTGCGGCGCTCCGGCAGCGTCAGAGGGCCGTCACGGTGACGCGCTCGTCCGCGCACCGTCGCTCCAGCGCCTCCTGGGGCAGCCGGTCGAGGTGGCGGCACAGCACGACGGAGCCGCCCGCGGCGAGCGGGGCGTACAGGCCGGCCGACAGGCCCTCCCAGCCGTCGTAGCCCTGGGCGGACAGGACGCGCGAGCCGGGCCCCAGGCCGTCCCGGGCGGCGTCCGCGCGGGCCCGGTCGACCAGCTGCTCGCCCGTCAGTTCGAGCCCGCCGACGGCGAGCGCCGGGGCGGCGGGGTCCACGGGGGCGTACGGGGCGAACCGGTCGCCCTGGGAGGGGACCTCGACGGCGTAGTCGGCGAAGCCGGCCGGCGGCTGGGGGAAGCGGCCGCCCAGGGGGCGCAGGGCCAGCGCCACGCGCTCCCCGGAGCAGGCCCGCGCCCGCTCCAGGTCGTCCGGGCCGCTGACGACGAGGTCCGCCGCGGCCGGGTCGCCGCCGACGTCGGCGGTGACCCCGACGGAGGAGGCGGCGATCAGCCAGACGGCGGTCTGCCAGTGCGCCGGAAGGAGCAGGGCGAGGCGGTCGCCGGGTCCGGCGTTCAGGTCGTCCTGGAGGAGGTTGGCGGTCTTCGCCACCCAATTGGCGAAGGTGGCCACGGACAGTTCGACGCGCTCGCCGGTGGCGTCGTCGTAGAAGGTCACCAGGGGGCGCGCGGGGTCCGCGGCGAGCGCGGAACGCAGCAGGTCGGCGGGGGTGCGGTCGGTGGCGTTCATCCGCGACAGGGTACGCGGAGGGCCCGTCTGACGGGTGGTCGGACCGGCCGCGGGCCGGCCGCGGGCACCCGACTCGCCGTCAGGCGAGGAATGGACAGACAAGTACGGATATGTCCACGATTTCTGGTATGCGCGGAAATCTTGTCTCCCCGGCCGCCGCCGCGTGCGCCGCGGTCCTGGCCCTGCCCTTCCTCGCCACCCCGGCCGCGCCGGCCCCGGCGACGCGCACCCGGCCCGGCGTCCCCGCCGTACCGCCCGTCCCCCGCACCCACGTGGCGCACACCGGCGCGGCGCACACCGACGGCGTGCCGCGCCACGGCACCCGGGTGCTGCCGGGCTCGCCCGCCGCCGTACCGGGCAGCACCCACTCGCTGCGCCTGCGGCCGCTGGGCGCCCCCGCCGGGGCGCCCGGACGGGGCCGGCCGCGCGGCCCGCAGGGGCTGCCCGCCCGCGCGGTCGCGCCGTTCTCCCTGGTCGGCATCGTCTGGGACGACCCCCGCACCGAGCTGCGCGGCCGGGCCCAGGTGCGCACCCGGGCGCTGGGCAGCAGCACCTGGTCCGAGTGGCAGGACGTGCAGACGCACGACGACGACCGCCCCGACCTCGACTCCCCCGAGGCCCGGCGCGGCAGCCTGCGCGGCGCCACCGCGCCGCTGTGGGTGGGCGCCTCCGACGCCGTACAGGTCAGGGTGCAGCCCGAGACGAAACCCGTCGCGCAGGGCACCCAGGCCGCGGGCCGGCCCGAGGCGCAGGTGCGGCCGCTGCCCTCCGGGCTGCGCGTCGAGCTCGTCGACCCCGGCCGCGATCCGCGCCGGGCCGCCGGGCGGGCGCGGGGCGCGAGCATCACCCCGGCACCGCCCACGGAGCAGGAGAACGCCAGCTCCGCGGCCAACCTCCCCCTCGCCCCCCTCGGCGCCACGGAGATCCCGGCGCTCGGCCGGCCCGACTCGGCCCGCGACATCGCCGCCACCAAGGTGGAGCCGGCCGGCGTCGCCCAGGACAAGCCGGTCTCCGACGGGCACGGCGCCCCCGACCCGGAGGGCGACGACGAGCTGTCCCCGCCGACCGGCCTCGACGACGGCGACGGCACCGCCGACGTCACCGAGCCCTCCGGCCGCTTCGTCGGGCCGCGCCCCCGCATCGTCACCCGGGCCGGCTGGGGCGCCGACGAGTCGCTGCGCGAGCGCGGCTTCCCCTACGACAAGAAAGTGCGGGCCGCGTTCATCCACCACACCGCCTCCGGCAACGGCTACAGCTGCGCGCAGTCCGCCTCCGTCATCCGGGGTATCTACCGCTACCACGTGGTGAGCAGCGGCTGGCGGGACGTGGGCTACAACTTCCTCGTGGACAAGTGCGGCACCGTCTACGAGGGCCGGGCAGGCGGTGTGGCGAAACCCGTCAGAGGTGCCCATACTCTCGGTTTCAACACCAACAGCATGGGAATCGCCCTGCTCGGCACCTTTGGGAGGAGCAGCCCGACCGCCGCCGCGCTCGACGCCGTGGCGACCCTGACCGCTTGGAAGCTCGGCCTCTACGACGTCAACCCCCTCGGCACCGTCTCCCTGGTCTCCGCCGGCGGCAACCGCTTCAAGAAGGGCACCACCGCACGGCTCAAGGCGATCTCCGGGCACCGCGACGGCTTCACCACCGAATGCCCCGGCGACCGGCTCTACGCCCGGCTGCCCCAGGTGCGCGCGCAGGCCGCCCGGCTGCAGGGCCGCTGACCGGAACGCGCCCGCGTCCGGCCCGCGAGCGGTGACCGGACGCGGGCGGAAGCACACGTTCTGCGTACACTGGCCGCCGATCACGGGCCGGCCCCAGCAGGAAGCAGAGACGATTACGTGACGAAGCTGTCTTCTTCGCCAGAAGCGATCCTCCTGGTCGGCGGCAAGGGAACGCGACTGCGCCCGCTCACGGTGCACACGCCCAAGCCCATGATCCCGGCGGCCGGCGTGCCCTTCCTCACCCACCAGCTGGCCCGCGCCCGGGCCGCGGGCGTCGAGCACATCGTGATGGCCACGTCCTACCTGGCCGAGGTCTTCGAGCCGTACTTCGGCGACGGCTCCGCCCTCGGGCTGCACCTGGAGTACGTCACCGAGGAGGAGCCGCTGGGCACCGGCGGCGCCATCCGCAACGTCGCCTCGCGCCTGCACTCCGGGCCGGACGACCCGGTGCTGATCTTCAACGGCGACATCCTCACCGGCCTGGACATCGAGGCCCTGGTGGACACCCACCGCACCACCGGCGCCGACGTCTCCCTGCACTTGACGCGGGTGGCCGACCCGCGGGCCTTCGGGCTGGTGCCGACCGACGCCACCGGGCGCGTCACCGCCTTCCTGGAGAAGCCGCAGACGCCCGAGGAGATCGTCACCGACCAGATCAACGCGGGCGCCTACGTCTTCAACCGGTCCGTGATCGACACCATCCCGGCCGACCGGCCGGTCTCCGTGGAGCGCGAGACCTTCCCCGGGCTGCTGGCCGCCGGCGCCCACCTGCAGGGCATGGTCGACTCCACGTACTGGCTGGACCTGGGCACGCCGCAGGCGTTCGTCCGGGGCTCGGCGGACCTGGTCCTGGGCCGCGCCCCCTCCCCGGCGGTGCCCGGACGCTGCGGCGACCGGCTGGTCCTCGCGGGGGCCGAGGTGGCCCCCGACGCCAAGATCATGGGCGGTACGGTCGTCGGCGCCGGGGCCCGCGTCGACCCCGGCGCGCGCATCGACGGCAGCACCGTGCTGGACGGCGCGATCGTCGAGGCAGGCGCCAGCGTCCGCGACTCCCTCATCGGCGCGGGCGCGCGCATCGGGGCGCGCACGGTGCTCGACGGCGCGGTCGTCGGCGACGGCGCCGCGGTCGGCGCGGACAACGAGCTCGGCACCGGCGCCCGCGTGTGGTGCGGGGCGGCCATCCCCGACGGCGCGATCCGCTTCTCGTCGGACCAGTAGGTACGGCAACGCGCGTACCCTGGCCACGATGGCAAGGCGTACGTGGGTCCCCGACGGGGCACTGGACCTCGGGGTGACGCTCGGTGTGCTCGGGCGGGGGCCCGGGGATCCGGCGTTCCGGGTGTGCCCCGACGGGACGCTGTGGCGGGCCAGCCGGACGCCCGAGGGGCCCGGCACGCTGTGCGTGGCCGCCCGCGGCGGGGCCGTGGAGGCCGAGGCGTGGGGGCCCGGGGGCGACTGGCTGCTCGACCGCCTGCCCGCGCTGCTCGGCGCGGACGACGATCCCTCCGCCTTCGTCCCCCGGCACCGGCTGGTGCACGAGGCGCACCGGCGCCACCCCGGGCTGCGGCTGGCCCGCACCGGGCTGGTGCTGGAGTCGCTGATCCCCTCGATCCTGGAGCAGAAGGTCACCAGCGACGAGGCGTACCGCGCCTGGCGGCTGCTGCTGCAGCGCTTCGGGGAGCCCGCGCCGGGGCCCTCGCCCCGGATGCGGGTGATGCCCGATCCGCGGGCGTGGGCGCTCGTGCCGTCCTGGGAGTGGCACAAGGCCGGGGTCGACGACAAGCGCTCGGCGACGATCGTGCGCGCGGCCCGGGCGGCCGCCCGCCTGGAGGAGGCGGCCGCGATGCCGGACGTTCAGGCCGCCGCCCGGTTGCAGGCCGTGCCCGGCATCGGCCCGTGGACGGCCGCCGAGACGCTGCAGCGCAGCAACGGCTCCCCCGACGCGGTGACCACCGGGGACCTGCACCTGCCGCGGATCGTGGGGTACGCCCTCACGGGGTTCCGCGGGGCGGACGATGCGGCGATGCTTCAGCTGCTGGAGCCGTACGCGGGGCAGCGGCACCGGGCGTGCCGGCTGATCCTGCTCAGCGGCGTCCGGCTGCCCCGGCGCGAGCCGCGCTTCTCCGTACGGGACTTCCGGGCGATCTAGGACCTGTCCGGCGGATCGGGCAGCGCCCCGCCAGGGGCGCGGGGCAGTGTCGATCTGCGGCTCCGCCGCGCGGGCGCGATCGGCCAGTGACGGCCTGCAGTCGACGTGCCATCCCGGGGGCCGGGCGCAGCACCGCACTCTGTCTGCGGGTGCGTTGTGGCTTGTCGCGCAGTTCCCCGCGCCCCTTCGGGGCGACCCGACCGAGTCACGCACCGTCCAGCTCGTCGATCGTGGCGATCGACGGGCCGCGCCGCGCGGACAGTTCGCGGGAGACCGCTTCCGCGTCGCGCAGCACCCGCACCGCGTTGCGCCACGTCAGCTTGGCCAGGTCGGTCTCGGACCAGCCGCGGCGCAGCAGCTCCGCGACGAGGTTGGGGTAGCCGGAGACGTCCGCCAGGCCCTCGGGGGTGAAGGCCGTGCCGTCGTAGTCGCCGCCGAGGCCGATGTGGTCGATGCCGGCGACCTCGCGCATGTGGTCGAGATGGTCGGCGACCGTCTCCACCGTGGCCAGGGGGCGCGGGTTCCTCTCCTCGAAGGCGCGGTGCACGGCCATGGCCGCGGGGGTGGTGTCGAGGTGGTGCAGGCCGTGGGCCCGCATGTTCTCGTCCGCCGCCTTCGTCCAGGCGACCGCCGCGGGCAGGACGAACTTCGGTACGAACGTCGCCATCGCCACGCCGCCGTTGGCGGGCAGGGCCGCCAACACGTCGTCGGGGATGTTGCGCGGGTGGTCGCACACGGCGCGGGCCGAGGAGTGCGAGAAGATCACCGGCGCCTCGCCGACCCGCAGCGCGTCGCGCATGGTGGTGGCGGCGACGTGCGAGAGGTCGACGAGCATGCCGAGGCGGTTCATCTCGCGGACGACCTCCTCGCCGAAGCGGGTGAGCCCGCCGGCGGCCGGTTCGTCGGTCGCGGAGTCCGCCCAGGGGACGTTGTCGTTGTGGGTGAGCGTCAGGTAGCGCACGCCGAGGCGGTGCAGGGCGCGCAGCGTGGCGAGGGAGCAGTTGATGCTGTGCCCGCCCTCGGCGCCCATCAGGCAGGCGATGCGCCCCTCGGCCCGGGCGGCCTCCATGTCGTCGGCGGTCAGCGCCGCGCGCAGCTGGTCCGGGTGGCGGTCGACGAGCCGGCGTACGACGTCGATCTGCTCCAGGGTGGCGCTGACCGCGTCGTCGCCGGACATGCCGGTGCGCACGTAGACCGACCAGAACTGCGCCCCGACCCCGCCGGCGCGCAGCCGGGGCAGGTCGGTGTGCAGGTGGGCGCTCTGGTCGGCGGCGATGTCCCGCCGGTCGAGGTCGTAGCGGACCTGCTCGCGCAGGGCCCAGGGCAGGTCGTTGTGGCCGTCCACGACGGGGTGGGCGGCGAGCAGCTCACGGGCGCGGGCGAGCGGGTCGGTCACGGCGCTCAGCTCCCGAAGCCGAAGCCGGCGGCGCCCTCGACCTTGGCGCGCAGCCGCCGGCCCTTCTCGGTGGCCTGCGCGTTGAGTTCCTGCTGGAAGGCGCTCATGCGCGTGCGCAGTGCGGCGTCGTGGGCGGCGAGCATGCGCACGGCCAGCAGGCCGGCGTTGCGGGCGCCGGCGACGGAGACGGTGGCGACGGGCACGCCGGCGGGCATCTGGACGATGGACAGCAGCGAGTCCATGCCGTCCAGGTACTTCAGCGGCACGGGCACGCCGATGACGGGCAGCGGGGTGACGGAGGCGAGCATGCCCGGCAGGTGGGCGGCGCCGCCGGCGCCGGCGATGATCGCCTTCAGGCCGCGGTCGGCGGCCTTCTCCCCGTACTCCACCATCTCGCGCGGCATGCGGTGGGCGGAGACGACGTCCACCTCGTGGGGGATCTCGAACTCGGACAGGGCCTGGGCGGCGGCTTCCATGACGGGCCAGTCGGAGTCCGAGCCCATGACGATGCCGACGAGGGGGGAGCTCGATGTCATTCGGTGATCGTTCCTCGCAGGTAGCCGGCGGCGTGGCGGGCGCGCTCGAGCACGTCGGCCAGGTCGTCGCCGTAGGTGTTGACGTGTCCGACCTTGCGGCCGGGCTTCACGTCCTTGCCGTACATGTGGATCTTCAGTCCGGGGTCGCGCGCCATGCAGTGCAGGTACGCGGAGTACATGTCGGGGTAGTCGCCGCCGAGCACGTTGGCCATGACCGTCCAGGGCGCGCGCGGGCGCGGGTCGCCCAGCGGCAGGTCGAGCACGGCCCGGACGTGGTTGGCGAACTGCGAGGTGATCGCGCCGTCCTGCGTCCAGTGGCCGGAGTTGTGCGGGCGCATCGCCAGCTCGTTGACCAGGACGCGGCCGTCGCGGGTCTCGAAGAGCTCCACGGCCAGGTGGCCGACGACGCCGAGCTCCGCCGCCACCTTCAGGGCGAGCTGCTGGGCGTGCGCGGACAGCTCGTCGGACAGGCCGGGCGCAGGGGCGATCACGGTGTCGCACACGCCGTCGACCTGGATGGACTCCACGACGGGGTAGGAGACGGCCTGGCCGTGCGGGGAGCGGACGACGTTGGCGGCGAGCTCGCGGACGAAGTCGACCTTCTCCTCGGCGAGGACGGGCACGCCCGCGCGGAACGGCTCCGCGGCCTGTTCGGCGTCGCGCACGACCCACACGCCCTTGCCGTCGTAGCCGCCGCGCACGGTCTTCAGGACGACGGGGAAGCCGTCGCCCTCCGCCGCGAACCGCTCGACGTCGGCCGGATCGGAGACGATCCGGTGCCGCGGACAGGGCACCCCGATCGCTGTGAGCTTCGCCCGCATCACGCCCTTGTCCTGGGCGTGCACGAGCGCGTCGGGGCCGGGGCGGACGGGGATGCCGTCCGCCTCCAGTGCCCTGAGGTGCTCGGTGGGGACGTGCTCGTGATCGAAGGTGATCACGTCGCAGCCTTGTGCGAACGCACGAAGGGTCTCCAGGTCGCGATAGTCGCCGACGACGACGTCGCCGGCCACTTGGGCCGCGGAGTCCTGCGGGGTGTCGCTGAGCAGCTTGAACCTGATGCCGAGGGGGATGCCCGCCTCGTGGGTCATACGGGCGAGCTGGCCGCCGCCGACCATGCCGACTACCGGGAACGTCACGCCCCCAGGGTATCCGTACGCACGAACCACCCCGGGACGGGCCCTGGAGGATCCTCCAAGACGGGTGGCCCTGCCGTCGCTCCGCGTTCACCCGGCTCGCGGGGACGCCCGCGGGAGCCGCTGGTTAGCATGAACGGCATGACTCAACGGCGCACAGTGCGTTCCCGGCTGGAGCGGCTGGCCCGCGAAATCGCGAAGTTCGGCGCCGTCGGCGCCATCGGATTCGTGGTCAACTTCGTCGTCTTCAACATCTGCGTGCACGGCTTCGGCCTCGCCGTCGTGCGCTCGGGCGTGATCGCGACAGCCGTGGCCATCGCCACGAACTACGTCGGCAACCGCTACTGGACCTACCGGGACACCGACAAGAACCGGCGCAGCCGGGAGATGGGCCTCTTCCTGCTCTTCAGCGGCGTCGGCCTGGTGATCGAGAACGGGATACTGGCCCTGACGCACTACGGGATGGGCCTGACCTCCCCGCTCGCCGACAACATCTCCAAGAACGTGATCGGCCTCGGCATCGGCACCGTCTTCCGCTTCTGGTCGTACCGCACCTGGGTCTTCCGCGCCCTGCCCGCGCGCGAGGCCGTGCAGACCGCGGAGTCCTTCCTCGCCTCGGCCCCGCCGCGGGTGCGCGCCGGCAAGTAGCCCCGCCCGCGGCCAGACCTCAGTCGTGCAGCTCGGCCTCGCGGCTGAGGAAGAGGGCGAACACCGGCGGCTGCTGCTGCAGCAGCTCCAGGCGCCCGCCGTCCGCCTCCGCCAGGTCGCGGGCGACCGCCAGCCCCAGTCCGGTGGAGTTGCGCCCGCTGACCGTCCGCTCGAAGACCCGCGCGCCCAGGTCGGGCGGCACGCCCGGGCCCTCGTCGAGGACCTCCACCACGGCCTGGTTGCCGGTCACCCGGGTGCGCAGCGCGACCGTGCCGTCGCCGTGCATCAGGGAGTTCTCGATCAGCGTCGCCAGCACCTGGGAGACCGCGCCGGGCGTGCCGACGGCCCGCAGGCCCTGCTTGCCGGAGCGCACGAGCGCCCGCCCGGCGGCCCGGGCGGCCGGGCGCCACTCCTCGATCTGCTGCTTGATGACCTCGTCGAGGTCGAAGGCCACCGCCGAACCGGTCTTCGGGTCGCGGGAGTTGGTCAGCAGCCGCTGGACGACGTCGGTGAGCCGCTCCACCTGGGTGAGGGCGATCGTCGCCTCCTCCTTGACCGTCTCCGGGTCGTCGGTGAGCGTGATCTCCTCCAGCCGCATGGACAGCGCGGTCAGCGGGGTGCGCAGCTGGTGCGAGGCGTCGGCGGCCAGGCGCCGCTCGGCGGTGAGCATGCGGGCGATGCGCTCGGCGCTGGCGTCGAGCACGTCGGCCACCCGGTCCAGCTCGGGCACCCCGTAGCGGCGGTGGCGCGGGCGCGGGTCGCCGGAGCCCAGCCGCTCGGCGGTCTCGGCGAGGTCGGTCAGGGGGGCGGTGAGCCGGTTGGCCTGGCGCACGGCGAGGAACACGGCGGCGACGACGGCGAGCAGGGCGACGGCGAGGATGACCAGCAGGGTGCGGCCGATCTCGCGGCTGACGGTGGCCCGCGACTCCTCGACGCGGACCGTCTCGCCCTGCTCGCCCTTCTGCGTGGCGGTGATGATCCCGCCCTCGGGGCGGTCGCCGATCTCGATGGCCTGCCGCCCGGGGATGTCGATGCGGGCGTAGCGCTCGGGGGTGATCTGCTCCTGCAGCACCCCCGATTCCACGCGCTCGCCGCCGAGCAGCCGGCTGTCGACGATGCTGACCAGGCGCACCGCCTCGGACTGCACGCTCTCCTGGGCGCTGTTCTCGATGGTGCGGGTCTCGACGATGACGAGCGAGATGCCGAAGACGGCGATCACGACGAGCACCACGGCGAGCGTCGAGTTGATCAGACGGCGGCGCACTGGCTGGACCGGCCCCCTGTCAGCTCTTCTCGAAGCGGAAGCCGACGCCGCGCACCGTGGCGATGTAGCGGGGGTTGGCGGCGTCGTCCCCGAGCTTCTTGCGCAGCCAGGAGATGTGCATGTCGAGGGTCTTGGTGGAGGACCACCAGGTGGTGTCCCACACCTCGCGCATGAGCTGGTCGCGGGTGACGACGCGGCCGGCGTCGCGCACCAGCACCCGCAGCAGGTCGAACTCCTTGGCCGTCAGCTGCAGTTCCTCCTCGCCCATCCAGGCGCGGTGGGACTCGACGTCGATGCGCACCCCGTGGGTGGCCGGCGGCTGCTGCTGGTTCTCGACGGTGCCGCGGCGCAGCAGGGCCCGTACGCGGGCCAGCAGCTCGGCCAGGCGGAAGGGCTTGGTGACGTAGTCGTCGGCGCCGGCGTCGAGGCCGACCACCGTGTCGACCTCGTCGGCGCGTGCGGTGAGCACCAGGACGGGGAAGCTGTGGCCCTCCGTGCGCAGTCTGCGGCAGACCTCGAGACCGTCCATGCCGGGCAGCCCGAGGTCGAGGACGAGCAGGTCCACCCCTCCCTGCAGGCCGGCGTCCAGTGCCGTGGGGCCGTCTTCGCGCACCTCCACCTCGTACCCTTCGCGGCGCAGAGCGCGTGCGAGCGGCTCCGAGATGGACGCGTCATCCTCGGCGAGCAGTACTCGGGTCATGGGGTGATGGTAGTCCGCTCGGGCGCACGTCAGAGGTGTACCGAGGGCTACCTAGGGCAACACTTCACCGAAAGTGCTATCACCTTCGATTGCGCGCTGACGGTTCCGGATTCGCCTGTGATACGCGTCTCAACGTCTTCCATGCCCCGGCGGGGTGTGCCGTATGGTGACGGGACGTCTAGTACTGCAGGGGGCTTTCGGAACGTAATCCACGCGCCGGAGGCCTCTGCGGTACGCGGGGCCGGTCCGCCGGCCCGGACGAACAGTGATCGACCTGTCGGCCGGGTCCCCGCGCGAAGGTGCGCGAGGGCGTGGATCCCGATGTACGGCCGTCCTGCGGCTTCTCCGACCGAGGAGCCGCACCCCAGGGGAGTGGGGGGTGGACGGCGTCAGTAGCCGGTGCCGGCCAACCCCCACCCGGGCGCGCGTCCTCCGGACCACCGCGCGTCCCGAGCACCCTAGGAATGACCATGGCGTCCAGCCTGACGAAGGACGCGGCCCAGCAGGAGACGACCTCTCCGGCGCGCGGCGGCATGACCTTCTTCGGCCACCCCTTCGGCCTGGCCCCGCTCTTCTTGACCGAGATGTGGGAGCGTTTCTCCTACTACGGCATGCGGGCCCTGCTCGTCGTCTACCTGATCTCCGGCGGCCCCGATGCCAAGCCCGGCAGCCAGGGCGGCGGTCTGGCGATGCCCGAGGCCAGCTCGGTGGCCATCTACTCCGTCTACGTCGCCATGGTGTACCTGCTCGCCATGCCCGGCGGCTGGTTCGGCGACCGTGTCTGGGGACCGCGCAAGACGGTCACCATCGCGGCCAGCGTCATCATGTCCGGCCACCTGCTGCTGGCGGTCCCGGGCAAGCCGACGTTCTTCGCCGGTCTCGCCCTGGTGGCGATCGGCTCGGGTCTGCTGAAGTCCAACATCTCGACGATGGTCGGCCACCTCTACGACGGCCCCCAGGACCCGCGTCGTGACGGCGGCTTCACGATCTTCTACATCGGCATCAACATCGGTGCCTTCGCCGCCCCGCTGGTCATCGGCACCGTCGGCCAGGAGGTCAACTGGCACCTGGGCTTCGGCATCGCCGCCGCCGGTATGGCGCTGGGTCTGCTGATCTTCCTGTGGGGCACCCGCCACCTGGACGCGAAGAGCAGCGTCGTGCCCAAGCCGCTGTCGGCCGAGGAGCGCAAGGCGACCCTCATGAAGGCCCTGCTGTGGCTGGGTGTCGCGGCCGCCTTCTACGGCGTGGTCGGTGGCACCGGTCACTTCACCCTCAACTGGGCGCTGATCCCGATCGCCCTGCTGGGCCTCATCGTGCCGATCACGGTCCTGGCGCGCATCAAGCGCGACAAGGAGCTCTCGGCCACCGAGCAGACCAAGGTCAGCGGCTACATCTGGTTCTTCGTCGCCGCCGCCGTGTTCTGGATGATCTTCGACCAGGCCGGTTCGACGATGTCGACCTTCGCCGAGAAGAAGACCACCGACAACGTCTTCGGCCTGCACTTCCCGTCCACCTGGTTCCAGTCGGTCAACCCGCTGTGGGTCATGGCGCTGGCCCCGGTCTTCGCCTGGCTGTGGGTCTGGCTGGCCAAGCGCGACCGCGAGCCGAGCACCACGGTGAAGTTCGCCATGGCGATGGTGGGCATCGGTGCCTCGTTCTTCGTCTTCGCCGTCCCGATGGGCATGGCCGAGGGCGGCCACACGGTCAGCCCCGCCTGGCTGCTGATGATCTACATGATCCAGACGATGGGCGAGCTGTGCCTCTCCCCCGTGGGTCTGTCGCTCACCACGAAGATGGCGCCGCAGAAGTACGCCAGCCAGATGCTGGGCGTGTGGTTCCTCGCCGTCACCGCCGGTGACTGCATCATGACCCTGCTGGCCACGGCGAAGGTGCCGCTGGACGGCGTCGGCGTGATCGTCGGCCAGGCCGCGGCCGCGACCCTCGCGGGCATCGCGGTGTGGGTCTCCCGCAAGAAGATCGAGGGTCTGATGGGCGACGTCCGCTGACGTTCCCCTCTCCCCGCACACGACGAAGGCCCCCGGCGCGCGAGCGCCGGGGGCCTTCGCGTCGTTGCGGGCCCCTCACCCCGGCCCCGCGGCCGGCGGCCCGGACCCGGGGGCGAACCAGGGCAGCGCGGGGGCCTCGCCGGGCGCCGGAGCGGGCGCCACGGGGCGCCGGGGGCGCAGCCGGTCGACGACCGCCATGCCGGCGCGGAAGAGCGCCAGGGGCACGACGGTGCCCAGCAGCACCCAGAACAGCGTCACGCCCCAGGGCCGGGGCACGTCCCAGGGCTGCTCGACCAGGAGCCGGCCGCCGTACTCCAGGGAGACCGCGTACGGCCCGTACGCGCCCGCCGCCAGCTCCACGTCCAGGGCGATCCGCTGCCGGGCACCCGGGGCCAGCGTGCCGCGCCAGGGCCGCTCCTCCCAGGTCGGGGCGAGGACGCCCCGGGCCACCCCGAGGCGGAAGCGCGGGTCCTTCACCGGCGCCGCACCGAGATCGGCGACGGTGACCACGAGGCGGCGTTTCGGCGGGGCGCCGAACCACGTCAGCAGCCCGCCGGAGCCCTCCAGACGGGCCTCCAGGACGCTCAGCCGCTCCTGCCCGCTCCCCTGCGGCAGCGGCGCCACCGGGTGGCCGGTGACGGTCAGCGGTGCGTCGGCGGCGGCCGCGGGGGCGGAGACGGTCGCCACGTGGACGACGCAGGGGCAGGGCACGGGCGGGGCGGCCACCGGCAGGCTGCCGCGGAAGGTGCCGTCGGAGGCGGTGGTCACGGCCCGGCCGTCGGCGTTGGCGCAGGCGTTGGTGCCGCCGGTCATGTTCTGCCCGCACAGCAGGAGCGTGAGCAGGGCGCTCGGCGGCCAGCCGGCGCCGGTGACCGTGACGGAGGCGCCCTTGGGCGCCGCGGCGCGGTCCAGGGCGGCCCGGGGGCCGTCGGCGGCCCGCCCGGCCGCCGGGTGCGCGAGGGCGAGCACGAGGGCGAGGAGCAGGACGAGCGCCGACCCCCGCATCCGTACGCCGGAGCCGCTCATGGACGCGCCCGGCGCCGGCCGGCCCGGCGCACGGCCCCCAGGACGGCCGCGGCGGCCGCCACGGCCCCCGCGGCCGCCAGGGACGGCCACAGCCACGGCAGGGGCACGTACGCGGCCGAGGCGGCGGCGTACGTGCCGTCGGCGGCCGTCGCCGTGACGCTCACCCGCAACCGGTCCAGGCGCGGCGCGCCGGGCCACTCCTCCGACAGCCGTGCGCTCGCGCCCGGCGCCAGGGAGGCGGGCGCCCGGGCGGCCGGCCGCCGCAGCACCTCGCCGAACAGGCCCTCGGCACGGATGGCCACCTTCGGGGCGAGGACGGTGCTGCCGCGGTTGACCACCTCGTACGCGATCACCGCGCCCCGGCCCGTACCGCCGACCCGGACGTGCTCGACCGACAGCGCGGAGAGGACAGGCCCCCGCACCCGTACGGTCACCGGCACCCGGACCACGCGGCCCTCGCCGCCGGCGACCACGGCGGCGGCGTGGTCGCCGGGCGGGGTGCCGGCGGGCACCGTCACCGTGAGCGGGACCTCGGCGCGGGTGCGGGCCGGGACGCCCACCCGGCCCGTGGCCAGGGCGATCCACCCGCCGGTGGCGTGCAGCTCGATCGTGCGGGGCCGGTCGCCGGGGTTGACGACGGAGAGCCGGTCGGCGAGGACGGCGCCCGCGGTGCCCTCCAGGTAGAAGGCGCCGCGGCCCGGCGCCGCCGCCGGCCGGTCCCCGGCCGAGGGCGCGGCCGTCCACAGGGGCCCGGCGTCGGCGCGGGCCGCGGCGGGCGCGAGCAGGGCGCTCAGCACGACGGCCGGCACGACGGGCAGCAGCAGGGCGGCGGCGGTGCGGTACGGCATGGGCGGCTCCCTGGGCCGGGCGGGGGCGTCAGCCGGCGGGGCGGCGCCGGCGGGTGAGCCAGAGGGTGCCGGCGATGCCGGTGAGCAGGACGGTGCCGCCGAGGGTGCCCAGGGCGAGGGCGGAGTCGTCGGGCCCGGTCTGCGGGAGCTGGCCGCCGCCGGTGGAGCCGCCTGTCGTGCCGCCGGTGGAGCCGCCCGTGGTCCCGCCGGTGCTGCCGCCGCCCGTGGACCCACCCGTCGAGCCGCCGGTGGAACCTCCGGTCGATCCGCCGGTCGACCCGCCCGTGGAGCCGCCGGTCGAGCCGCCGGTCGAGCCGCCGGTGCTGCCGCCCGGGGCCTTGACGTCCAGCGTCAGGGAGGGCTTCGGGTTGTTGGTGGGGGTGCAGGTGGTCGTGGTGCCCAGGGCCAGGATCGTGAGCGTGCCGGCCGTGAAGGTGACCTGACCGCTCTTCTTCGGCGTGTACGTCCCCGACAGATCACTGATCTTGATCGGGGTGTTGGCCGGGATCGGCTGGTCGTTGGGGGGTCCCGAGACGTCCAGGGTGCCGCTGTCCGCACCGCCCAGCTTGATCACGGCGCTCGGCTTCATGGCGCCCTTGCCCAGCTCGACGGGGCTGGAGGAGACGCCCTTCTGGAAGGTCATCGTGACCTTGTAGGCGTCCCCGCTCGGGACCGCCTTGATGTCGATGGGGGACACCGCGCTGCGGTCCCCGATGGGGGTCTTGCACTGGTAGTTGACGTCGACCGTGTCGGCGTGGGCGACGGGGGCGGTCAGCAGGGCCGTACCGCCGGCCAGTGCCGCCGCGAGCGCGAGCGCGCCCGCGCGGCGCACGGGACCGCGCACGGGATGACGTAATGCGTGGGACACCTGGGGTTCCCCTCTCGTCGGTGCCGGCAGCCGGGGCGACCCGGCAGAGCTGACGGCACATCAGATCGGAGGCCGAAGGTACGCCCGTGGCCGTGGAGAGGGAAGACGCGGAACGCGAAACGGCTGTGCCTGCCCGGCGGACCTTCGCCACGGTGCCCCATCTGCGGGCGCGCGGTGGCTTGTCGCGCCCGCGCGGCGGCAGCCTCACATCGACAACGCCCCGCGCCCCTGACGGGGCACCGTGGTCAGATGCGGTGCCCCGTCAGGGGCGCGGGGAACTGCGCGAACGGCCACAGACGGCCCGCAGTCGACGCGCCACCCCGAGACCCGGGCGCAGCACGGCACCCTGACGGGGCCGCCCGAACCGTCGGGTAGGGGCTAGGACGGCCCGGCCAGTTCGGCCCAGACGGTCTTGCCCACGCCGCCTTCCTGCCGGGTGACCCCCCAGTCGAGGCAGAGCCGCTGCACGATGAACATGCCGTGGCCGCCCGGCCGCCCCGCCCGGTGCGGGCTGCGCGGGGCCGGGGTGCCGGCGCCCAGGTCGCTGACCTCCAGCCGCACGACCTTGCCCGAACGGCTGACGCACAGCTCCTCGGGGCCGTCGGCGTGCAGGCAGGCGTTGGTGACGAGCTCGGAGACCACCAGCAGGACGTCCTCGGCCGCCGCCCGGTGGTCCGCCGTCGCCGCCGGCAGCCAGCCCCAGTCGTACAGGGCCTGCCGGGTGAAGTCGCGGGACAGCGGCACGGCGCCGCCGACCCCCACGAGGCGAAGCCGGCGGGCTGCCCGTGCGGCCGGCGCCGGGGAGCCGGCGGAAGCGGGGCCCCCCTGCTCCCGGCCCGGTCCGTCCGGCGGTGGGCACGCCCGGGTGGTGCTCATCAGCGCTTCACCTCACCGATTCACCTATACGTACACGAACATCTTCCACGGATTTCAGCTGTCTCCTGCCCGCCGGAATCGGAGGAACACCATCGGATTGCGGCGGGGCCCTGTGAGCAGGGCAACGGAACCAACGCGACCTCTTACTCGGCCAGGGCGGAGTCGAGCGTGTCGTGCACGGTGAAGACGGCCCCGGCGCCCGTGATCTCGAACACACGGGCGACGACGGGGGTCATGGCGGCGAGGTGGACGGAGCCGCCCGCGGCCTCCGCGATCATCCGGGCGGCGAGCAGGACGTTCAGTCCCGTGGAGTCGCAGAAGTCGAGCCGTGAGCAGTCGACCACGATGCGTGCACCACTGCGCCCGGCGCACTCCTCCAGGGGCTCGCGCAACAGCTCCGCCGTGTGGTGATCGAGCTCACCCGAAGGCGAGACGACCGTGCTGGCCCCCTGGCGCCGGACCTCCACATGCAGCCGGCCCCTGCTGGCGTTGCCGACCATCCCGCGATCCATGCGCTCCCCTTCGTGCCTTTGTCCTGTGCCCGCGTGGCGCTTGAAGAATCCCCACGGAACACTACGCCTTCCTTGCGCCAGTCCGGAAGCTGAACTTCCGCCAAAACTGGCGAATATGGACATAAGGGACTTGCCATCGAGAGGTGAAGACCGGTAGGGCTAGAGGGTCACATCCACCACGGACGGCTTCGGAGGCGCCGCAAACCGCAGCAAAGAGGTCACGGCACCGGCTGCCATATGCCGAGAATGATGGAGGAGACCATGTCACCCCGCCTCGACGAAAAGCATTCCGAGAGGGAAGCCACCTCGTCGACTACCCCCTTCGAGCACGATGAACCCGGCCGCGCCGGGCTCCCCGAGATCCCCCCGTACGACGAGGTGGACGCCGTCGACGCGCGCGCCCTTTCGAGGACGCTCTTCGCGCGTCTCGCCTCGCTCGAAGAGGGCACGCACGAATACGCGTACGTACGCAACACCCTCGTCGAACTCAACCTGGCCCTGGTGAAGTTCGCGGCCTCCCGGTTCCGCACCCGCAGCGAACCGATGGAGGACATCGTCCAGGTGGGCACCATCGGCCTCATCAAGGCCATCGACCGCTTCGAGCTCAGCCGCGGCGTCGAGTTCCCCACCTTCGCCATGCCGACCATCATCGGCGAGATCAAGCGGTTCTTCCGCGACACGAGCTGGTCGGTGCGCGTGCCCCGGCGGCTGCAGGAGCTGCGGCTCGACCTGGCCAAGGCCGGCGACGAACTCGCCCAGCAGCTCGACCGCTCGCCCACCGTCGGCGAACTCGCCGAACGGCTCGGCATCTCCGAGGACGAGGTCCTCGAAGGCATGGCCGCGAGCAACGCCTACACCGCGAGCTCCCTCGACGCCCAGTCGGAGGACGACGAGCCCGAGGGCGCGCTGTCCGACCGCATCGGCTACGAGGACCACGGGCTGGAGGGCATCGAGTACGTCGAGTCCCTCAAGCCCCTCATCGCCGAACTCCCGCCCCGCGACCGGCGGATACTCTCCCTGCGCTTCGTCGCCAACATGACGCAGTCGGAGATCGGTGAGGAGCTGGGCATCTCCCAGATGCACGTCTCGCGCCTGCTCTCGCGCACCCTCGTCAAGCTGCGCAGAGGGCTGCTGACGGAGGATTAGCGGCCCGCGGCGGTCACCACCGCTTCGTGTGCGTCGCACGGGAACCGATCGTCCCGTGCGGCGCACGCGGCGCGCCCGCGCGGCATAGCGTGGTCGTCATGACGAACAATGCGGTCAACAGCAACCCGTTCAACCTCCGGGTCATCGAGGAGTTCCGCAAGAACGAGGGCCGCGTCGGCGGCCCCTTCGCCGGCAGGAACCTGCTGCTGCTCACCACGCGCGGCGCCCGCAGCGGACTGCTGCGCACCACCCCGCTGGTGTACCTCCCCCACGAAGGGCACCTGGTCGTCTTCGCCTCCAACGGCGGCTCCCCCACCGCGCCCGGCTGGTACCACAACCTGATGGCCGCGCCCGAGGCCACCGTCGAGGTGGGCACCGAGCGCTACCCCGTACGCGCCCGGCTCCTGGAGGGGCCGCAGCGCGAGGAGGCATGGACCCTTCAGATAGCCGCCGACTCCTCCTTCGCCGACTTCAGGGAGCGGGCGGCACGCGCCGGTCGGGAGGTCCCCGTCGTGGCACTGGAGCGCACCACCGGCTGAACCCCGTCCTCGCCCCGCGGGCCGAGCGGGGCGAGGGCCAGCAGGAAGAGCAGGCCGCCGACCGGGAGCAGGTCCAAGGTGGCCGCCGTGACCACCACACCCGCCACCACGGCCGCCGGCCGCCACGGCGCGATCGCGCGCTGCGCCGCCAACTGCACGAGCAGCAGCACCAGTCCGACGTAGAAGAGCACCGGGCCGACGGTGTAGACGACGGGCATCACGCCCGGGACGCTCTGGACGTGCTCGAACAGGCGGTCCATGGTGGCCCGGTCGGCGGAGCAGTACGCGACGGCGAGGTCGACGGCCGCCTGCACGGCACCGGCGGCCGCACCGGCCAGCCCCACGACGGCGCCGGAGGCGGCCAGGGCGCGCGCCACCGGGCCCCGGCCCCGGGCCGCCCGGTCGCGCAGGTCGGCGAACACCGGGACGAACAGCAGCAGGCCCGCCAGCAGCGCCAGGTGCCCCAGCGACCAGTCCGGGCCCGGGCCGTGCCGGTCGTCGATCAGGCGCAGCAGGCCGTAGGCCACCATGCACAGCGGCCCGGCCGTGAACGCCGCCCGTCCCCACGTCGTGTTCCTCATGGGGAGGATCCTTGCCGCCCGGGGCGCCCCCGGCCTCCGGGAACGCCCCTGAGGTGACCCCGAGTCAGCCCCGAGGCGACCCGTGGACCACGGCGCCGCCGCGCCACACCGCCGAGACCAGGGGGACGCCCGGGCGGTAGGCGAGGTGGACGTGCGAGGGCGCGTCCAGCAGCGCCAGGTCGGCCCGGGCGCCCGGGGTCAGCCGGCCGATGTCGTCGCGGCGCAGGGCGGCCGCACCGCCGGCCGTGGCCGACCACAGGGCCTCGTCGGGGGTCATGCCCATGTCCCGCACCGCGAGCGCGATGCAGAACGGCATCGAACTGGTGAAGGACGACCCGGGGTTGCAGTCCGTGGACAGCGCGACCGTCACGCCCGCGTCCAGCAGCCGGCGCGCGTCGGGCCACTGGGCGCGGGTGGAGAACTCGGCACCCGGCAGGAGCGTGGCGACGGTAGTGCCGGACGCCAGCGCGTCGACGTCGGCGTCGCTCAGGTGGGTGCAGTGGTCGGCGGAGGCGGCACCGAGCTCGACGGCCAGCTGCACGCCGGGGCCGTGGCCGAGCTGGTTGGCGTGCACGCGCGGGACCAGGCCGCGCGCCGTCCCGGCGGTGAGCACCGCCCGCGCCTGGTCGCCGTCGAAGGCGCCCCGCTCGCAGAAGACGTCGACCCACCGGGCGTGCGGCGCGCACGCGTCGAGCATCTCGCCCGTGACGAGCTCGACGTAGCCCGCGGGGTCGTCGGCGAACTCCGGGGCGACGACGTGGGCGCCGAGGTAGGTGACCTCGTCCGTGTGGGCCGCGGCGATCCGCAGCGCACGCGCCTCGTCCGCGGTGGTCAGGCCGTACCCCGACTTGGTCTCCAGGGTGGTGGTGCCCTGACGCAGCGCCTCGTCGAGGTAGCGCAGGAGGTTGGCCTCCAGCTGCTCGTCGGTGGCGGCGCGGGTGGCGGCGACGGTGGTGCGGATGCCGCCGGCCGTGTAGCCGCGCCCGGACATGCGGGCGTTGAACTCGGCGGTGCGGTCGCCGGCGAAGACCAGGTGGGAGTGGGAGTCGACGAAACCGGGGACGACGGCCCGGCCGCCGGCGTCGACGGCGTTGTCAGTGGCGGGTGCTTTGCTTGACGCACCGATCCAGGCGACGCGGTCGCCGTCGACGACGACCGCCGCGTCCTGGACCAGGCCGAGGGGGCCTTCGCCGAGGGAGGGGTCGTTGGTGACGAGACTGCTGATGTTGATGATTGCCGTGCTCATGCTTGCTCCGGTCCTCGGCGTCAGCCGTACAGGGCGGCGATCGACTCGGCCAGGGTCCGCGGCACGTCGGGCACGAGCCGGTGCTCCCCGTCCCGTACGACGTGCCGGCCCCCCACCACCGTGTGCCGGACGTCCGCGGCGGTCGCCGCGAATACGGCCGTCTCGGCTCCCAGCAGCGCGGGCGGCCCGGCCGTACGGACCGAGTCCAGCGCGATCGTCGTGAAGTCCGCGAGCGCGCCCGCCCCGATCCGGCCGGCGTCGTCCCAGCCGAGCGAGGCGTGGCCGTCGGCGGTGGCGGCGCGCAGCAGGGCGGCCGCCGTCCAGTGACCACGGGTGCGGGTGCGCAGGCGCTCGTCGAGCTCCATGGCGCGGGCCTCTTCGAACAGGTCGATGACGGCGTGACTGTCGCTGCCCAGGGACAGGGGGCTGCCGGCCCGCTGGAGGGCGCCCGCCGGTCCGATGCCGTCGGCGAGGTCGCGTTCGGTGGTGGGGCACATGCACGTGCCCGTGCGCGAGCCGCCGAGGAGCGCGACGTCCTCGTCGGTGAGGTGCGTGGCGTGCACGGCCGTGGTGCGCGGGCCGAGGACACCGTGGTCGGCCAGCAGCCGGGTGGGGGTGCAGCCGTGCGCGGCGCGGCAGGCGTCGTTCTCGGCGGTCTGCTCGGACAGGTGCACGTGCAGCGGCGCCTCGTGCCGGGCGGCCCAGTCGGCGACGGTCGCCAGCTGACCGGCCGGCACGGCCCGCACGGAGTGCACGGCCGCGCCGATGCGCGCGTGCTCGGCGGGCTTGAGGCCGGCGGCCCGCTCGGCCCAGGCCTCGGCGGTGCCGTCGGAGAAGCGCAGCTGGTGCGCGGTGGGCGGCTCCCCGAAGCCGGAGGAGAGATAGGCGGTGTCGAGGAGGGTGATGCGGATGCCGGCCTCGGCCGCGGCGGCGATCAGGGCCTCGCCCATGGCGTTGGGCTCGGCGTAGCGGGTGCCGCCGGGGGCGTGGTGGAGGTAGTGGAACTCCCCGACGGAGGTGATGCCGGCGAGGGCCATCTCGGCGTAGACGGCACGGGCGAGGGCGAAGTAGCTGTCGGGCGTGAGCCGGTCGGCCACCCCGTACATCACCTCGCGCCACGTCCAGAAAGTCCCGCTGCCCACCTGGGTGCGGGCGCGCAGGGCGCGGTGGAAGGCGTGGCTGTGCGCGTTCGCCAGCCCCGGCAGGGTCAGGCCGCGCAGGGGCACCGCGCCCGGCGGCGGGGTCGGCACGGCCGTGCGCACGGCCGTGATGCGGCCGTCCGCGACCTCGATGACCACGCCGTCCTCGACCGCCGGGTCGAGCCACGCGTGCTCCGCCCAGTACGTCACCTGCACGCGAGCCCCTCCAGTACGTCGGCGAGTGCGGCCACCCCGGCCACGCAGTCGTCCTCGGCGGCCGTCTCGGCCGGCGAATGGGAGACACCGGTGGGGTTGCGCACGAACAGCATGGCCGTGGGCACGGCGGCCGACAGAATACCGGCGTCGTGACCGGCGCCCGTGGGCAGCACGGGCACGCCGCCCAGCAGCTTCGCCAGCTCGTCGCGCAGGCCGTGCGCGAACTCCACGACCGGCGTGAAGGACTCCCGCGTCACCGTCACCTCGACCCCGTCACGGGCCCCGCGCTCGGTCGCGGCCCGCTCGATCTCGGCGACCACGGCCGCCAGCGTCTCCTCGTCGGCGGCCCGCGAGTCCAGCCAGCCGCGCACCAGGGAGGCGATGGCGTTGACGCCGTTCGGCTCCACGGCGACCTTGCCGAACGTCGCCAGGGCACCCGCCAGGCGGGCCTTCTTCCGCGCGGCCAGCACGGTGTTGGCGTACGTCAGCATCGGGTCCCGGCGGTCCTCGATGCGGGTGGTACCGGCGTGGTTCGCCTCGCCCCGGAAGTCGAAGCGCCAGCGGCCGTGCGGCCAGATCGCCGACGCGACCCCCACGGCGTGCGGCGTGTCGGCCAGGGCCCGGCCCTGCTCGACGTGCAGCTCGACGAAGGCGCCGATGCGGGCGAGGCGCTCGGGGTCGGGGCCGATGGCGTCCGGGTCGTAGCCGGCGCGCTCCATCGCCTGCGGCAGGCTCACCCCGTCCGCGTCGCGCAGCTCGCGGGCCGCCTGCGGGGTCAGCTGGCCGGCGGTCAGCCGGGAGCCGACGCAGGCCAGCCCGAAGCGGGCGCCCTCCTCGTCGCCGAAGTTCACGACGGCCAGGGGGCGGGTGGGCGCCGCGCCGCGGGCCCGCAGCTCGTCGAGGGCGGCGAAGGACGACACGACGCCGAGGGGGCCGTCGAAGGCCCCACCGTCGGGGACGGAGTCCAGGTGCGACCCCGTCACGACGGCGTCGCCGGCGGCGGGGTCGCCGAGCCAGGCCCACTGGTTGCCGTTGCGGTCGACCTCGTAGGTCAGGCCCCGGCCCTCGGCCTGGGCGCGGAACCACTGACGGCAGTCGCCGTCGGCGCCGGTCCAGGCGAAGCGGCGGTAGCCGCCGCTCTCGGCGCTGCGCCCGATGGGCGCGAGATCGCGCCACATCTCGTGGAAGGAGGACCCGCCTGCGGCGGGCCTTTCCCCCGCCCCGCGCGGCACCGCCCCGGGGCCCCGGTGGGCCGCGCCTTCGTGGTCCGGTGCGGCCCGGTGGTCGGGCTGCGCCCACCCGTCCCGCCCTGCGGGACGATTGCCCGCAGCAGGGCTCATGCCTCTTCCCGCATCGGGATGCGGACCCCGCGGTCCTCGGCCACCGACTCCGCGATGTCGTAGCCCGCGTCGACGTGGCGGATGACGCCCATTCCGGGGTCGTTCGTCAGGACGCGGCGGATCTTCTCGCCGGCCAGTGCCGTGCCGTCGGCCACCGTGACCTGGCCGGCGTGGATCGAGCGGCCCATGCCGACGCCGCCGCCGTGGTGGAGGGAGACCCACGACGCGCCGGACGCGACGTTGACCATGGCGTTGAGCAGCGGCCAGTCCGCAATCGCGTCGGAGCCGTCGAGCATGGCTTCGGTCTCGCGGTAGGGCGAGGCGACGGAGCCGCAGTCGAGGTGGTCGCGGCCGATGACGACGGGGGCGGAGAGTTCGCCGCTGGCGACCATGTCGTTGAAGCGTTCGCCCGCGCGGTCGCGCTCGCCGTAGCCGAGCCAGCAGATGCGGGCGGGCAGGCCCTGGAAGTGGACGCGTTCGCCGGCCATCTTGATCCAGCGGGCGAGGGACTCGTTCTCGGGGAAGAGGTCGAGGATGGCGCGGTCGGTGGCGGCGATGTCCTTGGGGTCGCCCGACAGTGCCGCCCAGCGGAAGGGGCCCTTGCCCTCGCAGAAGAGCGGGCGGATGTAGGCGGGGACGAAGCCGGGGAAGTCGAAGGCGCGGGTGTAGCCGGCCAGCTGGGCCTCGCCGCGGATGGAGTTGCCGTAGTCGAAGACCTCGGCGCCGGCGTCCTGGAAGCCGACCATGGCCTCGACGTGGCGGGCCATGGACTCGCGTGCCCGGGTGGTGAAGTCGGCGGGGTCGGCGGCGGCGCGGTCGGCCATGTCGTCGAAGTCGATGCCGACGGGCAGGTAGGCCAGCGGGTCGTGGGCGCTCGTCTGGTCCGTCACGATGTCGATGGGCGCGTTCATCGCGAGCAGCTGCGGGACGAGTTCGGCGGCGTTGCCGAGGACGCCGATGGACAGCGGGCGGCGGGCGTCGCGGGCCTCGACGGCGAGCTGGAGGGCGTGGTCGAGGGAGTCGGCCTTGACGTCGAGGTAGCGGTGTTCGATGCGGCGTTCGATGGCGCGGGGGTCGCAGTCGATGCAGATCGCGACGCCGTCGTTCATGGTGACGGCGAGCGGCTGGGCGCCGCCCATGCCGCCGAGGCCGGCGGTGAGGGTGATCGTCCCGGCGAGCGTCCCGCCGAACTTCTTCGCGGCGACGGCGGCGAACGTCTCGTACGTGCCCTGGAGGATGCCCTGGGTGCCGATGTAGATCCAGGAGCCGGCCGTCATCTGGCCGTACATGGTCAGGCCGAGGGCCTCCAGGCGCCGGAACTCCTCCCAGTTGGCCCAGTCGCCGACGAGGTTGGAGTTGGCGATGAGGACGCGCGGGGCCCACTCGTGGGTCTGCATGACGCCGACCGGGCGGCCGGACTGGACGAGCATGGTCTCGTCCTGCTTCAGCGACCGGAGCGTGCGGACCATGGCGTCGAAGGAGCGCCAGTCGCGGGCGGCCTTGCCGGTGCCGCCGTAGACGACGAGCTTGTCGGGGTGCTCGGCGACCTCCGGGTCGAGGTTGTTCTGCAGCATGCGCAGTGCGGCTTCCTGCTGCCAGCCCCGGGCGCTCAGCTCGGTGCCTCGGGGTGCTCGCACGGGTCGCGGTCCGGACATGGGGCTCTGCCTCCCTGGCTCTGAATAGAACACTGCACAGTTTGGGTGGCTGAATACTGCTAGTCAACAGGGTGGGCCGGGCACATCAAGCCGTGTGGAGATGCAGAGCGCGGCGAGCCGCCGGGACGCGGCCGTGCGGGCCGCCGTGGGGCAGGGGATCGTCGGGGAAGGCCGGCCGGTCGCCGGACTGCTGGACGTAACGGGCATCCGGCAGGCCGCGGCCGGCCTGCGGGAGGCGTTCGCGCAGGTGGGGGCGGTGGATGCGCTGCACGCGTTCGCGGTGAAGGCGGCGCCGCTGGTGCCGGTGCTGCGACTGCTGGCAGATGAGGGCCTGGGCGCGGAGGTCGCCAGCCCCGGGGAGCTGGCGGTGGCGCGGGCCGCCGGGGTGCCGGCCGACCGGATCGTCGTGGACTCCCCCGCCAAGACCACCGCGGAGCTGCGCGAGGCGCTCGCCTCGGGCCTGGCGGTCAACGCCGACAACCCCCAGGAGCTCGCCCGGCTCGACGCGCTGGTCGCAGCCCTGCCGGGGCCCGTGCCGCCGCTGGGCCTGCGCATCAACCCGCAGGTCGGTGCCGGCAGCATCGGGGCGCTGAGCACGGCGACGGCGACGTCGAAGTTCGGGGTGGGGCTGCGCGATCCGGGGGCGCGGGAGTGGGTGGTGCGCGCGTACGCCGAGCGCCCGTGGCTCACCCGCGTCCACGCCCACACCGGCTCCCAGGGCTGCCCCCTGGAGCTGCTGGCGGAGGGCGTACGGGCCGTGTACGAGCTGGCGGAGGAGATCAACGCCGCGGCGGGCGAGCGGCGGGTGCGCACCGTGGACATCGGCGGCGGCCTGCCGGTGAACTTCGCCTCCGACGAGGTCGACCCCACCCACCACGCGTACGCCCGGCTGCTGGCCCGCACCGTTCCCGGTCTGTTCGACGGGCGCTACGGCCTGGTCACCGAGTTCGGCAGGTCGCTGCTGGCGAAGAGCGGCGTGATCCTGGCCCGGGTGGAGTACGCGAAGACGGCGGGCGGCCGCCGGATCGCGGTGACGCACGCGGGCGCCCAGGTGGCCTCGCGCACGGTGTTCGACCCCGGCTCCTGGCCGTTGCGCGTGGCGGCGTACGACGCGGTGGGCCGGCCCCGCACGGGCGCGCCCGTGGTGCAGGACGTGGCCGGCCCCTGCTGCTTCGCGGGCGACCTGGTCGCCACCGGCCGCCCGCTGCCGCCACTGGAGGCCGGGGACCACGTGGCGCTCCTGGACACCGGCGCGTACTACTTCGCGCACCACTACGCGTACAACACGCTCCCCCGTCCGGGGGTTTACGGCTATGTCTGCGACGAACAGGGTGTGCGTTTCGCTCCCGTGCGCCCTCCGCAGTCACTCGACGAGCTCGTGGCCGAGAACGGCGCCGGGCACGCCGCGGGGCTCAGCGCGCTGCGGTGACCACCGCGCCGCCCGCGGCCGGGCGCGTACGGCGCCGGGCACCGCCGGGCAGGGCGTCGCCGGCCGCGAGCCCGGTGGCGAACCAGCCGCTGACCGCGGCCGCGGCGGGACTGCCCTGGGCGCGTTCGGTGCGCACCCACAGCAGGGCGTCCGCGCGGCGCTCCAACCGGCCCAGCCACAGGGCCTTCGCCCACAGCCCGACGCCCAGCCCGGCCAGGCCCAGGCCCACCGCTGCGGGCACCGCGAAGGACGAGCCGACCGCGACCAGGAAGGCGACGGCCAGCCACCAGCGGCGCGCCCGCCGCCAGTTGCGCAGCGCAACGGCGCGGTCCTGCAGGTAGACCGAGCGCCCGGCGCGCTCGGCGCCGCCCGCCAGCTCGGCGTACCGCCCCCGGCGCGCGAGGAACGCCGCCACCCCCGCGACCACGAACGCTCCCGCGCCCGCCAGCAACCCGATCCGGCGCCCGGTCAGCCCCGGCACCAGGGCGCCGATGCCCGCGCCCAGGGCCCCGAGCCAGAACAGCCAGCGGGCCGGCGCCCGCACGATCACGGCCACGCGCGCCAGCGCATACGCTCCGCGACCCACGTCAGACCTCCTCGATCCATGCCTTCCGGTGACAGTTGCCCGGCACGCTAGCCGACGTTTCTGAGGACGAGCTGAGAGACGCCCGCGCACTGGGCCAGTGGAGTCATACCCCGGTATCACGGGCGAGTTGGCACCCGCGTATGTCGTGTCGTCGTACGGGCGGTCCCTATGGTCGTCGTATCGACGGGTGATCGACGGCAGCGGAGGGATGCGCCATGCCGGTGAACGAGCGGGCCCTGCGCAGGCGGGCCGTGGTGGCGGCGGTCGCGCTGGTCCTGACCGGACTGCTCGGGGTCCGCGCGCCCCACGCCCACGCCGCCGCGGCGGAGGTGGCGGAGGTGCAGCTTCCGGCGCCCACCGGGCCGTACCCGGTGGGCACCACCACCCGGCACCTGGTGGACACCTCCCGCACCGACCCCTGGCACCCGGGGCGCCGCGCGCACCGCGAGGTCATGGTGAGCCTGTGGTACCCGGCGGCCCGCGAGGGCTGGCGCGCGGGCGGCCCCACCGCCCCGTACATGCAGCCGCGCGCGGCCGGCCACTTCGGCCGGGGCACGCCCCTCGGGGCCGTCGACTGGTCGGCCGTACGCACCCACGCGCGCCCCGACGCGCCCGTGGCGCGCGGCGCCCGGGTGCGGCCCGTCCTGCTGTACTCGCCGGGGCTCGGCGACCCGCGCACCTGGAACACCTCGCTGGTCGAGGACCTCGCCTCCCGCGGCTACGTCGTCGTCACCGTCGACCACACCTACGACGCCTCCGAGGTCGCCCTGCCGGGCGGCCGGCTGGCCACCTCCGTCCTGCCCGCGCTCGCCGCACGGCGCGACGTGGACCCCGCCGCGGTGCTGCGCAAGGCGATGCGGGCACGGGTCGACGACCTGCGCTTCGTCCTCGACCGGCTCGGCGACCGCCGCGCCGCCCGCCTGCCGCACGCCCTGGCCGCCGCCATGGACCTGCGGCACGTGGGGGCGCTGGGACACTCCGCGGGCGGCTTCACGGCCGTCCAGGCGCTGTACGAGGACCGGCGCGTCGACGCCGCCGTCGACCTCGACGGCACCCTCGCCTTTCCCGGCCCCGGCGGCCTCTCCGCGGTCGCCCGCGCCGGCGTGCACCGGCCCCTGCTGCTGATGGGCACCGACGCGGCCGATTCCGGCGAGTACGACCGCCAGCCGTCCTGGCTCGCCCTGTGGCGGCACTCGCACGGGGCGTGGAAGGGCAACGCGACCCTCACGGGAGCGGAGCACGGGGCGTACACGGACGCGACGGTGGTGCTGCCGCAGCTGGCGCGGCAAGGAACCGTGCCGTGGTCCGCGGTGCGGGAGGCGGTGGGCACGGTGCGGCCCGAGCGGGCCGTGGGGGTCACGCGGGCGTACGTGGCGGCCTTCTTCGACCGCTTCCTGCGCGGGGGCGGCGCCCTGCCGCACTTCCCCGAGCTCCGGGAGCGGTAGCCGCCTGCGGCGGGGCGGTGCCGATCTGCGGCTGCGCCGTGGCTTGTCGCGCAGTTCCCCGCGCCCCTACGGGGCGCCCCGTAGGGGCGCGGGGAACTGCGCGACAAGCCACCGACGGCCCGCAGCCGACGCTATGGGGCGCGCGTGGTGCCCCCACGACGACGACCACGCCGGACGGGCACCGTCACTCCACGAACAGCCCCCGCGCAGCGGCCCGCGCGTCGAATTCCTCCAGCCTCGCCTGCGCGTCCGGTAGCGCGTCGCACATCGCTTCCAGCAGCACCCGCCCCAGCAGCATCGGTGCGCACGCCGTGTCGAAGGCCAGGCCCGTACCGACGGCCGCCGGGAGGAGGAGGTCGCTGTGGCGGGCCACGGGGGCGAAGGTGGAGTCGGCGACGGTGACGACCGTCAGGCCCGCCCCGCGGGCGTAGGCGAGGGCTTCGACGACCTCCCGCGGGTGCCGTGGCAGCGCGAAGCACAGCAGGGCCGTGGCACCCGCGCGGACCGCCCCGTCGATGCGGTCGGCGAGCAGGGTGCCGCCCTCGTCGAGCAGCCGGACGTCGGGGTGGACCTTGCGGGCGAAGTAGCAGAAGCCGGTGGCCTGGGCGGCGGCAGCGCGCAGGCCGAGGACGGGCAGGGGGCGGGAGGCGGCCAGGAGGCGGCCGGCGCGTTCGACGGGGGCGGGGTCGGCGAGGAGTCCGGCGAGGTGGCGGAGGTTGTCGATCTCGGCCTGGACGGCCTGCTGGTACTCGTTGGCCGAGGCGTCCTGCGCCGCCTCTGCGGCGGGTACGACGTCGCGCAGGTGGCGGCGCAGGGCGGGGTAGCCGTCGAAGCCGAGGGCGACGGCGAAGCGGGTGACGGAGGGCTGGCTGACGCCGGCGAGTTCGGCGAGTTCGACGCTGGAGAGGAAGGGCGCGTCGGCGGCGCGCCGCACCATGCAGTGGGCGATGCGCCGCTGGGTGGGGGTGAGCCGGTGGCCTTCGAAGAGTTTTTGGAGCCGTGCCGTGGCCTCCGGTTCACCGTTGGTCTCGCCCATCGGCCGGGCCCTCCTCGCCGTTCACCGTTCACCATTCACGCAGAAATTCTTCTGCATGGAATTATGCAGGGCGCTCAGAGCGGTGGCAGCAGCTTCTTCTGCGGCTTGCCCATGGCGTTGCGGGGCAGCGCGTCCAGGAAGCGGATGCGGCGCGGCCGCTTGTGTACGGACAGGTGGGAGGCGACGAAGTCGATGAGCTCCCGCTCGCCGACGCCGTCGGCGACGACGTAGGCGACGATCTCCTGGCCGAGGTCGTCGTGGGGGACGCCGACGACGGCGGCCTCGCTGACGGCCGGGTGGTCCAGCAGCGCGTTCTCCACCTCGCCCGCGCCGATGCGGTAGCCGCCGGACTTGATGAGGTCGGTGGAGGCGCGGCCCACGATGCGGTGGGTGCCGTCCTCCTCGATGGTGGCGATGTCGCCGGTGCGGAACCACCCGTCGTCGGTGTGGGCGGCCGCGGTGGCCTCCGGGCGGCCGAGGTAGCCGGTGAAGAGGGTGGGGCCGGTCACCTCCAGTTCGCCGATGCCGCCGGAGACGGCGGCCAGCCGGGTGCGCACGCCGGGCAGCGGCACGCCGACCGCGCCGGGGCGGCGCTCGCCGTCGGCCCGGGCCGAGACGGTGATCAGGGTCTCGGTCATGCCGTAGCGCTCGACGGGGCGCGCTCCGGTGAGCGCTTCGAGGTCGCGGAAGACGGGGGCCGGCAGTGCGGCGCTGCCGGAGACCAGCAGCCGGGCGCCGGCCAGGGCGCGGGCGGCGGAGGGTTCGCGCACCACGCGGGACCAGACGGTGGGCACGCCGAAGTACAGGCTGCCGCCGGCGGCCGCGTACGCCTGCGGGGTGGGGCGGCCGGTGTGCACCAGGCGGCAGCCGGTGCGCAGGGCCCCCAGCACGCCCAGGACCAGGCCGTGCACGTGGAACAGCGGCAGCCCGTGCACGAGGGTGTCCTCGGCGGTCCACTGCCATGCCTCGGCGAGGCCGTCGAGGCCGGCGGCGATCGCGCCGCGCGGGATGAGGGCGCCCTTGGGCGCCCCGGTCGTGCCGGAGGTGTAGAGCACGAAGGCAGTGGCCTTGGGATCGGGTTCGGGGCCCGACCAGGCCGCGCGGGCGCGAAGGTCCACGGGCTCGTCCTCGCCGAGGACGAGGGAGGCGCCCGAGTCGCGCAGGACGTGGTCGCGTTCGGCGGGTCCGGCGTCGGGGGGCAGCGGGACGACGGGCACGCCCGCCAGCAGGGCGCCGACGACGGCCACGACCGTCTCCAGTGCCGGTTCGGCGCGCACGGCGACGCTGTCCGCGCCCGCGATGCGGGAGGCCACCGCGCCCGCCGCGCCGAGGAGTTCCTCCCGCGAGCAGGACCGCCCGGCGATCGTCAGGGCGTCCGGCCGGTCGGCGGTGGCGGGCGCCGAGAGGGCCGTCAGCAGGGGTGGGGTCACGGTCCGCTCCTTCCGGCCCCGCCGGCGCGGGGCACGCCCCGACCGTACCGGCGGCACACGCACCGGGAGCAGGGGGAGCGGGGGGAGCGGGGCGGCACGCGCAGCACGGGGGCCGCCGCACCCCGGCCGGAGCCGGGGTCGGGACGACGGCGGTCCCCGCGCGGGGCACGGCCGCAGGTTCCGGGTACGGGCCCGGGCGGCCGCGCCCGGACGGCCCGGTGTCCGGGAGCCGCTCCGGAACACCCGCCGCCGCGTCGGCGCTGCCGGCCCGGGGAGCGGTGCTCCTCCTTGCCGGCGAGCACCACTATGCCGGACCCGTGTTAAGCCGGTGCTGCGCCCACGTGACGCATACGTACCTTTTACGGTCCGGCAGTTGGCCGGCCCGCGGCCGAACGGTTCCTACTTGGTGGCGCCGTTGCCGCCCTTGCCGCTCTCGGCCAGGAAGGCGAGCAGGTCCTGACGGCTGACCACACCGGTGGGCTTGCCCTCGACGAGGACGATCGCCGCGTCCGCGCCGCCGAGGACGGCCATCAGGTCGCCGACCGGCTCGCCGGAGCCGACCTGCGGCAGGGGGGCGCTCATGTGCTTCTCCAGCGGGTCCTCCAGGGAGGCCCGCTGGGCGAACAGCGCGTCCAGCAGGTCGCGCTCGACGACCGAGCCGACGACCTCGGCGGCCATGACGTCGGGGTGGCCGGCGCCGGGCTTGACGATGGGCATCTGCGAGACGCCGTACTCGCGCAGCACCTCGATGGCCTGGCCGACGGTCTCCTCGGGGTGCATGTGCACCAGCGAGGGCAGGCCGCCGTCCTTGCGGCGCAGCACGTCGCCGACGCGGGCGGCGTCGCCGGCCTCCTCCAGGAAGCCGTAGTCGGCCATCCACTCGTCGTTGAAGATCTTGCTGAGGTAGCCGCGGCCGCTGTCCGGCAGCAGCACCACGACGACGTCGTCCGGGCCGAGGCGCTTGGCGACCTCCAGGGCGCTGACGACCGCCATGCCGCAGGAGCCGCCGACCAGCAGGCCCTCCTCCTTGGCCAGGCGGCGGGTCATCTGGAAGGCGTCCTTGTCGGAGACGGCGATGATCTCGTCGGTCACCGTGCCGTCGTAGCAGGAGGGCCAGAAGTCCTCGCCGACGCCCTCGATCAGGTACGGCCGGCCGGAGCCGCCGCTGTAGACCGAGCCCTCCGGGTCGGAGCCGATGACCTGCACCCGGCCGTTGCTGATCTCCTTGAGGTAGCGGCCGGTGCCGCTGATGGTGCCGCCGGTGCCCACGCCCGCGACGAAGTGGGTGATCTTCCCCTCGGTCTGCTCCCAGAGCTCGGGGCCGGTGGAGTGGTAGTGCGACAGCGGGTTGTTGGGGTTGGAGTACTGGTCGGGCTTCCAGGCATTGGGCGTCTCGCGCACCAGGCGGTCGGAGACGTTGTAGTAGGAGTCCGGGTGCTCGGGGTCGACGGCCGTCGGGCAGACGACGACCTCGGCACCGTAGGCCCGCAGCACATTGATCTTGTCCTGGGAGACCTTGTCCGGGCAGACGAAGATGCACTTGTAGCCCTTCTGCTGGGCCACGATCGCCAGGCCCACGCCCGTGTTGCCGGACGTCGGCTCGACGATCGTGCCGCCGGGCTTGAGCTCCCCCGACTTCTCGGCGGCCTCGATCATCCGCAGGGCGATGCGGTCCTTGACCGAACCACCGGGGTTGAAGTACTCGACCTTGGCGAGGACGGTCGCCTGAATGCCTTCGGTGACGTGGTTGAGCTTCACGAGCGGGGTGTTGCCAACGAGCTCAATCATCGAATCGTGATACTGCACGGTGATCTCCGCGGTCGGGGGCAGGCCGTCGTCGCATGCCCGTGCCGCCAGCGTAGAGCGCATCCGACCTGTCGCGACGCGCGTTGTGACCACCGGCTCACGGGGCAACCTGCTATTGGCGCGCACTGGCAAGGGCGAGCCGGTTCCGTGAAGCTTTTATGAAGCGTGTGTAAAACGCGCACCGTGGCGCATTGTGTGCGCATGCGGCACGAAGGAGGCCGTCCGATGTCCAAGGCGAGGGCGAGGGCCGCCCGGCGGATCGCCGCCGCGGCGGCGTACGGGGGCGGCGGGGTCGGCGTGCTCGGCGGGGCGGCGCTCGGGGTGCTGCTCACCGAGGTGGCGCTGGCCCGGCGGGTCGTCGGCGGCGCCGGCGGGGTGCCCCCGCGGGCGGACGGCCGCTACGGATCGGCGTTCGTCCACCAGCTGGGACGCGAGCCGCTGCTGCTGGGCGTGCTGGGCGACTCCACGGCCGCCGGCCAGGGCGTGCACCGGATGCGGCAGACGCCGGGGGCCCTGCTGGCCACGGGGCTCGCGGCGGTGGCCGAGCGGCCGGTCGACATGCGCTGCGTGGCGCTGTCGGGCGCACAGTCGTACGACCTGGAGCGGCAGGTCACCCAGATCCTCAGCGATCCGCAGTGGGTCCCGGACGTGTGCGTGATCATGATCGGGGCGAACGACGTCACCCACCGGGTGCCGGCCGCGCGCTCGGTGCGGCTGCTGGCCGAGGCGGTGCGGCGGCTGCGGGGCGCGGGGTGCGAGGTGGTGGTCGGCACCTGCCCCGACCTCGGGACGATCGAGCCGGTGTACCAGCCGCTGCGCTGGCTGGCCCGGCAGCTGAGCCGGCAGCTGGCCGCCGCGCAGACGATCGGGGTGCTGGAGGCGGGCGGGCGCACGGTCTCCCTCGGCGACCTGCTGGGTCCGGAGTTCGCGGCGAACCCCCGGGAGCTGTTCGGTCCGGACAACTACCACCCCTCGGCCGAGGGCTACGCCACGGCGGCGATGGCGGTGCTGCCCACGCTGTGCGCGGCGCTGGGGCTGTGGCCGGAGGAGGAGCGCCCGGACGCGGCCCGGCGCGAGGGCATCCTGCCGGTCGACCGGGCGGCGGCGGAGGCCGCGGCCGAGGGCGGCACCGAGGTGGCGCCCACCTCCCGCTCCCGCTGGGCGCTGCTCAAGCGCCGCCGCAGGCGGCGGCTGCCGGGCGCCGACGCGGGGGCCCCGGGCACGGGTTCCGGCGCGGGTCCGGGGGTGACGGCGGCGCCGGTGACGGGCGAATGAGGGCCCAGCAGGGCGCTTGCGGGGCGCGGGAGACTGGAAAGAGGCCCGTTTCACAGGCGTGAAGTCGTGACCGGCCTCGTACTTGCGGGTAACTTCCCGGTGAGACCGGAGAGTCCCGCCCGTCCGCGCCCCTGGAGCCGTGATGCCCGAAGCCGTGATCGTATCGACCGCCCGCTCCCCCATCGGCCGTGCCTTCAAGGGGTCCCTGAAGGAGCTGCGGCCGGACGACCTCACCGCCACGATCATCCAGGCCGCGCTCGCCAAGGTGCCCGGGCTGGACCCGCGCGACATCGACGACCTGATGCTCGGCTGCGGCATGCCCGGCGGCGAGCAGGGCCACAACCTCGCCCGCATCGTGGCCGTGCAGATGGGCATGGACCACCTGCCCGCCACCACGATCACCCGCTACTGCGCCTCCTCGCTGCAGACCTCCCGCATGGCCCTGCACGCCATCAAGGCGGGCGAGGGCGACGTGTTCATCTCGGCGGGCGTCGAGATGGTCTCGCGGTCGGTCAACGGCTCCTCCGACGGGCAGCCCGGCACCCACAACCCCCTGTTCGCCGACGCCGAGGCCCGTACGGCCGCCCGCGCCGAGGCCGGCGGCGAGGGCTGGCACGACCCGCGCGAGGACGGGCTGGTCCCGGACGCGTACATCGCGATGGGCCAGACCGCCGAGAACCTCGCCCGCCTCAAGGGCGTCACGCGCGAGGACATGGACGCGTTCGGCGTGCGGTCGCAGAACCTCGCCGAGGAAGCCATCAAGAAGGGCTTCTGGGAGCGCGAGATCACCCCGGTCACCCTCCCCGACGGCACGGTCGTCTCCAAGGACGACGGCCCGCGCGCGGGCGTGACCCTGGAGGGCGTGGCGGGCCTCAAGCCCGCCTTCCGCCCCGACGGCCTGATCACGGCGGGCAACTGCTGCCCGCTCAACGACGGCGCCGCCGCCGTCGTGATCATGTCCGACACCAAGGCGCGCGAGCTGGGCCTGACCCCGCTGGCCCGCATCGTCTCCACGGGCGTCTCGGCGCTCTCCCCCGAGATCATGGGCTACGGCCCGGTGGAGGCCAGCCGGCAGGCCCTGAAGCGGGCCGGGCTGACCATCGACGACATCGACCTGGTCGAGATCAACGAGGCGTTCGCCGCGCAGGTCATCCCCTCCTACCGGGACCTGGGCATCGACCTCGACAAGCTCAACGTCAACGGCGGCGCCATCGCGGTCGGCCACCCCTTCGGCATGACCGGCGCCCGCATCACCGGCACGCTGATCAACTCGCTGCAGTTCCACGACAAGCAGTTCGGCCTGGAGACGATGTGCGTGGGCGGCGGCCAGGGCATGGCGATGGTCATCGAGCGACTGAGCTGAGCCGCAGCGGAGGGTAGGGGGCGCCTGAGGAACGAAGGCGGCACCTGCCCGCAGCGGAGGCGAAGCTCAGCGCGACCATGAACACGAGCGGCTGAGCTAGGGCCCCGTAACGGGCGCGGGGCCCTGTCGATTTGCGGCTCCGCCGCGTGGGCGCGACAAGCCACGACGCGCCCGCGGATGAAGCGCCGTGCTTCGGCTGCAGGCCGCCGGTGGCCGATCGCGCAGTTCCCCGCGCCCCTACGGGGCGCTGCCCGATCCGCCGGCCACGCCAAAAAGGCAAGCGGCAACTGCCAACGACAACTATCGGCCACCTTGCCGAAACGTGACCGAATCTCCCCCAGGATGTGACCAACGTCCCGGGGGAGATTCGTTTCCCCAGGTCAGGGTGGTTGAAGGAACAACGTCCGGGCCCTTGGTCCCGTCCGTTTGCTGACGTTTTGCACTGTGGGGCTCCCGAGGCATGCGCAATGCTGAGGTAGGAATTCGGGGGATCCAAGCAACCGGGAGTACGTCAGTGAGCGCCATGTCCCTTGCCCTGCTGCTGGGCGCTGCGGCCGCCACGGCCGCGGGCGTCGCCGCCCTGTACAGCACTCGCGGTCTGCGCCGGCAGATCACGGCCCTGCGGGCCGACCTGGCCGCGGCCCTCGCGGACCGGCCCGAGCGCCCCTCGGTGCCCGCCGCGCGCACCGCCCCGGCCGCCGAACTCGCCGAGATACGGGCCGCCGTCGCCGACGCACTGGCCGAGGAGCGCGAGCGCGAGCTGGCCGAGGCCCGGGCGTTCTGGGCCGCGCAGGAGGCCCGCGACCTGGCCGGCGCGGCGGACACGGCGGCCCTGCTGGGCGGCCTGCCCGACCTCGCGGCAGTGGACCCGCTCACCGAGCTGGAGTCCGAGGCCGCCGACTCCCCGGAGCTCGCGGCGGCCCGCCGTCGCCACCCCTCGCACCCGGACTTCTCGCCGACGGCCGCCTCGGCCGTCGGGGACCACGAGCGCACCATCGAGCGGCTCACCGAACTGGCCGACGGGCGCATCCCGCTGGCGGACGTGCGTCCCGGCCCGCTGGGCACGCTGGACGTGTACGTCTTCGCGGACGGCACGACGGTGTGCATGACGCCGGGGCACCGGGAGACGGCCGAGCGCCTGGCGGAGGCCCTGCGGGCCGGCGAGGCCCCCACGCTCCTGGGCGGCTCGGGGATCTCGGGCGCCTACGCCCTGACGTTCCGGTGCGAGGCCGGCCCCGTCTACGTCCTCGCGGACCGCGTCATCGCTTCGCTGTAGGCGCCTACAGCCCGCAGCGGTGGGCGGCGGCCTCCACCAGGCGCACGGCCTCGGCGACGTCCCCGCCGGACGCGGAGAGGGCTTCGGCCAAATCGTGGCCGGCCACCGCCACTTGGTCGGCGACCGCGAACATGCCCGCGTCCGGCATCTCGCGCACCTCGCTCACCTCCGGCTCCTCGATCCGCTGGGTACGGGCCGCCAGCTCCCTGGCCAGGGCCAGGGCCTCGGCGGCCGCGCCCCGGCTCAGGCGGGACTGCGGCAGGGTGCGCAGCCGGTCGGCGAACGCGTCCACGGCGGTGAGGAGGGGGGTCACATCGTCCACGCCCAGAGCCTATGCGCCTGCCACCGACTGTTGCCAACGCTTGAACACTCGGGCACGGTGACATGAAGGACCATCATTCGACGCGTCCGGAGGCGCCGATGTCCCACGTCTTCTCCGACGAGACCCACCGGAACATGCTCTCCCGCATCCCCCAGTGCACGGGCCGCGAGATCGCCGACTGGCTGCGCACGGTCGAGGAAGGACCCTCCCTCTCCCGCTTCGAGGAGAAGGTGAGCTGGCTGCGCGGAGCGCACGACCTGGCCTACGGCCACGCCAAGGCGATCGTCCACGAATACGACCTGCGACGGGCGGCGCGGAAGCTTCGGTAGCCGAGCGGCACGAGAAGGGCCCGGGAAGGCGATGCCTTCCCGGGCCCTGTTCTCGGCTCGGCCCTGTTCCCGACAGCCGCGGGGGCTAGTCGTTGTTCAGGATCGCGATGATCCGCAGGATCTCGGTGTAGATCCACACCAGCGACAGGGTCAGGCCGAAGGCGGCCAGCCAGGACTCCTCGCGCGGGGCGCCGTAACGCACGCCGTCCTCGATCTGCTTGAAGTCCAGCGCCAGGTAGGCGGCGCCGATCAGCACGCCGAGGACGCCCACGGCGATGCCCAGCGGGCCGCTGCGCAGGCCGAGGCCGTCACCGCCGCCGAAGACGGCGAACAGCGAGTTGGCCGCCATCAGCAGGACGAAGCCGATGCCCGCGCCGATCGCGAAGCGGGCGAAGCGGTTGTCGACCCGGATGATGCGGGTCCGGTAGGCGACGAGGACGCCGGCGAAGACGGCCATCGTGCCGAGCACGGCCTGCACGGGCGCGCCGTAGGCGACCGCGTTGTAGGCCTTGCTGACCACGCCGAGGAACAGGCCCTCGAACGCGGCGTAGGCCAGGATCAGCGCGGGGCTGGGCTTGGCCTTGAACGTCTGGACCAGACCGAGGACGAAGGCCACGATGCCCGCGCCGAAGCCGAGGCCGACGGGCAGCGACAGCGCCCAGGCGGCGGCAGCGGCGACGACCACCAGGCCCAGCGTCATGCCGGTGCGCGTGACGACGTCGTCGATCGTCATCCGCCCGGCGGTCTGCACGGGCGCCTGGGGCTGGCCCGTGTAGAGGTCCTGGCCGCCCTGGGCGTACGGGTTCGCCGCGTAGGGGTTGGTGGGCTGCGCGTACGGGCCGCCCGGCTGGGCGGTGCCGGCGTACGGGTTCGACGCGTAAGGGTTCGCGGCCCCGGCCTGCGGCTGCGCTCCGAAGCCCGCGTAACCGCTGTCGCGGCTGAACCCCCGTCGCGAGAAGACCGGGTTGCTGCTCCTCATCTCACTCCTCCATGGCCACCCTGCGCGGCCTTGGCCTCAAGCGTAATGGGTAGGCAAAGAAAAGGCGCTCCTGCCAGGGGACGATCTTTTTGTCACGCCTCTGCACTGCGGACGCCCCCACAGCAGACAACGCGAACCGTCGCCGATCGGTTCCGCGGGCGGGCCGCGGAGAATGCGGAGGAAAAGCAGAGGGAGAGCAGAGGGAGAGAGGTGCCCGGAGCCGGACTTGAACCGGCACGGCCCGAAGGGCCAGCGAGGTTTAAGCTCGCCGTGTCTGCATTCCACCATCCGGGCGGGGGGCTGGAGCACCCCGAGCCTAGCCGGGGAGCGCCCCCCAAACAGCGGATCCGGGACCGGAGGTTGTCTTATTTTATTGGCAACTGAGGGGGCATCAGTCGTGGGACGACGCCATTGGCACATGCCAGGGGCCGATCTCCCCCGTTCATCACCCCGCCCCCACGAGCAAGCGGAATTGTCGCAATCTCGTCGCCCTCGGTAAGGGCCGCTCTCCTACCCAGGGATGACACGGCGACCGCGGCGTACCTCCGGAGACTGTCACGGGAACCGGAGCTGGGGCGGATCCCGGGCGCGGGCGGGGCACCGACGATGGAGTACGTCCGCCCATCGCTGTCCCGCAAGGAGTGCTCCACCGTGACCACCACGCCCTTCGGCGCCCAGACCGCCGTCCGCACCACCGCCGTGGCCGCCCGGGCCGCGGACCTGACCAAGGTGTACGGGCAGGGCGAGACCCAGGTGGTCGCCCTGGACGCCGTCTCGGTGGAGTTCCGGCAGGCCGAGTTCACCGCGATCATGGGTCCCTCCGGCTCCGGCAAGTCGACCCTGATGCACTGCATGGCGGGCCTCGACACCGTCTCCTCCGGCTCCGCCCGCATCGGCGACACCGAGCTGACCGGGCTGAACGACAAGAAGCTCACCCGGCTGCGGCGCGACAAGATCGGCTTCATCTTCCAGGCGTTCAACCTGCTGCCGACCCTGACGGCGCTGGAGAACATCACGCTGCCGATGGACATCGCCGGCCGCCGGCCCGACAAGCAGTGGCTCGACACGGTCGTCGACACCGTCGGCCTGTCCGGGCGGCTCAAGCACCGCCCGAGCCAGCTCTCCGGCGGCCAGCAGCAGCGCGTGGCCGTCGCCCGGGCCCTGGCGAGCCGCCCGGAGATCATCTTCGGCGACGAGCCCACCGGCAACCTCGACTCCCGCTCCGGCGCCGAGGTCCTCGGCTTCCTGCGCAACTCCGTGCGCGAGCTCGGCCAGACCGTCGTCATGGTCACCCACGACCCGGTGGCCGCCTCCTACGCCGACCGCGTGGTCTTCCTCGCCGACGGCCGCATCGTCGACGACCTGCGCGACCCCACGGCCGACTCGGTGCTCGACCGCATGAAGCGGTTCGACGCCAAGGGCCGCACGAGCTGACCACCGCCGGATCCGACCACCAGGACTGACACCCCATGTTCCGCACTGCGCTGCGCAATGTGCTCGCGCACAAGGCCCGCCTGCTGATGACCGTGCTCGCCGTGATGCTCGGCGTGGCCTTCGTCTCCGGCACCCTGGTCTTCACCTCGACCATCTCCGACGCGTTCCAGAAGAGCTCCGAGAAGGGCTTCACGGGCGTCGACGTCGCCATCGAGCCCCGCCACAAGGAGGAGGGCCGGCCCGGCGCGACCGCGCGGCTGAGCCAGGAGCTCCTGGACAAGGCCGCCAAGGTGCCCGGCGCCGCATCGGCGACCGGCACGGTCAGCGGCTTCGCCGCCATCGCCGACAAGAAGGGCAAGCTGGTCGGCGAGGGCTTCGACTCCACCGGCTCCAACTACTACCCCGGCGCGGGCGGCAAGGACCCCCGCTACCCGCTCAAGAGCGGCCGGGCGCCGCAGAACGCCGGCGAGATCGCGCTGGACGCCAAGACCGCCGAGCGGGCCGGCTACAAGGTCGGCGACACCGTCCGGATATCCATCGACGGTCCGGTGCTCTCCGAGAAGCTGACCGGCGTCTTCACCACCGACGACGGCAACGTCTCCGCCGGTGGCAGCCTCGCGCTGTTCGACACCGCCACCGCCCAGCAGCACTACGCCAAGCCCGGCGAGTTCAGCCGCATCGACGTCAAGGCGGCCGCCGGCACCTCCCAGGCCGCGCTCAAGACGTCCCTGACGAAGGTCCTGCCGAAGAACGCCGAGGCCACCACGGCCAAGGAGCTCGCGGACGAGCAGAGCCGCGTCATCGCCCAGGGCATGGACGGCATGCGCAGCGTGCTGCTGGTCTTCGCCGGCATCTCCCTGTTCGTCGGCATCTTCATCATCGCCAACACCTTCACCATGCTGGTCGCCCAGCGCACCAAGGAGCTGGCCCTGCTGCGCGCGGTCGGCGCGAGCCGCCGCCAGGTGACCCGCTCGGTGCTGATCGAGGCGATCGTCGTGGGCGCCGTCGCCGGCGCGCTCGGCCTGCTCGCGGGCATCGGGATCGGTGCCGGTCTGCGCTCCCTGCTCAACAGCACCGGTGCGACCATCCCGGACGGCCCGCTGGTCGTCTCCCCCTCGACGATCGTGACCTCTCTGGCCGTCGGCGTCCTCGTCACCAAGCTCGCCGCCTGGCTGCCCGCCCGCCGCGCCGCGAAGATCCCGCCGGTCGCCGCGATGAACAGCGTGCACGCCGTGGCCACCACCAAGTCCCTGGTGGTCCGCAACTCCATCGGCGGTGCCCTCACGGCCGCGGGTGCCGCCCTGGTCCTGACCGCCACCAGCTCCACCATGATGGGCATCGGCGCCGCCCTGGTCCTCGTCGGCATCTTCGTGCTGACGCCGCTGCTGTCGCGCCCGGTCATCGCCGCCGCGGCGCCCGTGCTGCGCCTGTTCGGCATCTCCGGCAAGCTCGCCCGGCAGAACGCGGTGCGCAACCCGCGCCGTACGGCCGCGACGGCCTCCGCGCTGATGATCGGCCTCACGCTGATCACCGGCCTGACCGTCATCGCCGGCAGCGTCCAGCAGGCCATCGACAAGATGGCCACCAGCTCGCTGAAGGCGGACTACGTCGTCTCCATGGCGAGCATGACCCCGCTCTCGCCCGACGTCGCGAAGAAGCTGGCCGCCCACCCGGACGTCACCGCCGCCAGCCCGCTGCGCTCGTCCCCGGCGCGGATCGACGGCGAGCACCAGAGCCTCACCGGCGTCGACGGCAGGACCATCGGCAAGCTCACCGGCCTGGAGTTCACGGCGGGCTCCTTCGCCGGTCTCTCCGGCGACAAGGTCGTCATGGACGACGCGACGGCCCGCTCGTACCACTGGAAGCTCGGCTCCTCCCTCGACGTCACCTACGAGGACGGCACCAAGGGCAGGCTGTCGGTCTCCGGCATCTACAAGGGCAACGACCTGATGCGCGGCGTCTGGATCGACAAGGAGGCCCTGGCCCCGCATCAGAGCCAGATCGACGACCGCCAGGTGATGATCAAGACCAAGGGCGGCGCCACCGAGGCCACCAAGGACCGGCTGGCCAAGGCCCTCGGCGACAACCCCGCCATTCAGATCCAGACCAAGCAGGACATCTCCGACAACATCTCCAAGGCCATCGGCCTGCTGCTGAACATGCTCTACGGCCTGCTGGGCATGGCCGTCGTCGTCGCCGTCCTCGGCGTCGTCAACACCCTGGCGATGTCCGTCTTCGAGCGGCAGCAGGAGATCGGCATGCTGCGGGCCATCGGCCTGGACCGCAAGGGCATCAAGCGGATGGTCCGCCTGGAATCGCTGGTCATCTCGCTCTTCGGCGGTGTGATGGGCGTGGGCCTGGGCGTCTTCTTCGGCTGGGCCGCGGGCGACCTCATCAAGAAGGCCCTCAGCACCTACGAGCTTGTCCTGCCCTGGGGCAGCATGGCCGTCTTCCTGCTGCTGGCCGCCCTCGTCGGCATGCTGGCCGCGCTCTGGCCGGCCCGCCGCGCGGCCAAGCTCAACATGCTGGCCGCCATCAAGGCGGAGTAGGCACAGCGGTACGGCGGTAGGGGCCCGGTCCTGTTCCAGGACCGGGCCCCTTGCGTCGTCCGTGACGCCGGTCAGCCGCGCCAGTCGCGGGTGCGCAGCGGCAGCCCGGACTCGCCCGAGTCCGGGGTGCGCACCGCCAGCACCTGGTTCACCCCGATCCGGTTGGCCTCGAACGACAGGGCGCAGGCGGCCATGTACAGCCGCCACACCCGGGCCCGGCCCGGCGAGGTCAGGCGTACCGCCTCGGCCCAGTGCCGCTCCAGGTTGGCCACCCAGCTGCGCAGGGTCAGCGCGTAGTGCTCGCGCAGCGCCTCCACGTCCCGCACCTCGAAGCCGGCCTCCTCCAGCTGCGCCACCGTGCGCCCGACGGGCGCGAGCTCGCCGTCGGGGAAGACGTAGCGGCCGATGAACTCGTCCACCTCGTAGGCCGTTTCGTCCTGCAGCGGGCGCCGGGCGATCTGGTGGTTGAGCAGCCGTCCGCCGGGCCGCAGCAGCGCGAACAGGTCGGCGGCGTACTCGGCGTAGCGGGCCGAACCGACGTGCTCGGCCATGCCGATGGAGGAGATCGCGTCGAAGGGCCCGTCGGCGATCTCGCGGTAGTCCTGGACGCGGATCTCCACGCGGTCGGCGAGGCCGGCGTCGGCCACGCGCTTGCGGGCGTAGGCGGCCTGCTCCTCGGAGAGGGTGATGCCGACCGCGCGCACGCCGTAGGTGCGGGCGGCGTGCAGGACCATCGAGCCCCAGCCGCAGCCGACGTCGAGCAGCCGCTGGCCGGGGGCGAGGGCGAGCTTGCGGCAGACGAGGTCGAGCTTGGCCTCCTGGGCGTCCTCCAGGGTGCCTTCGGGGCTCTCCCAGTAGGCGCAGGAGTAGACCATCGAGGGGCCCAGGACGCGCTCGTAGAAGGCGTTGCCGACGTCGTAGTGGTGGCTGATGGCGCGCTTGTCGCGGCGCAGGCTGTGCCGGGCGCCGCCGCCGGTGCGGGCCTCCTCGGGCGGCGGGGCGGGCGGCAGCCAGGGCGGGGTCAGCTTGAGCAGTTCGCGGCCGACGGCACGCAGCGCCGGGTCGCGCAGGGCCGCCAGCCGGCCCGTGCGGCGCCGCTGCCCGCCGCGCTCCCACAGGTGCCCGGCCAGCAGCCGCAGGGCCTCGTAGAGGTCGCCGTCGACGTCGAGGTCACCGGCGACCCAGGCGCGGGCCAGGCCGAGCTCGCCCGGCTGCCACAGCAGCCGGCGCAGGGCCCGCCGGCGCCGCAGGACCAGGACCGGAGTGCCGGGCGGGCCGTACTCGCTGCCGTCCCAGGCGCGCAGCCGCACCGGGAGCGGGCTTCCCAGCGCCTGCTGGGCCAGGTCGGCGAGCCGTCGAGCGGCCTCGGGCATGTCGCACACCTCCATGATCGAGGGTCAGGAGATCCTGACGCCTCAACACCGGCGGACCGTGCCTTAGTCCTTGCCCTCCGGCGGGGTGCGCACACGCCGAAGGGCGCCCACCCCACGGATCGGTGGACGCCCTTCGCGGTGAAGCCGCTGCCTCAGGAAGCCTTGGCCTTCTCGGCCGGCGAGGTGGCCTGCGGGGCCGGCTTGGCGGCCTCGTAGAACTCCTCGCGCGGGTTCTCCATCGCCCGCAGCGAGACGACCTCGCGCTTGAGGAAGAGACCGAGGGTCCAGTCGGCGAAGACGCGGATCTTGCGGTTCCAGGTCGGCATCGCCATGCCGTGGTAGCCACGGTGCATGTACCAGGCGAGACGGCCCTTGAGCTTGATCTTCATCTTGCCCATGACGATCATCGCCACGCCCTTGTGGAGGCCGAGGCCCGCCACCGCACCCTTGTTGGCGTGCTTGTACTCCTTCTGCCCGGCCTCGAAGCCGCGCAGGGCCGCCACGACGTTGTCGCCGAGGACCTTGGCCTGGCGCAGGGCGTGCTGGGCGTTCGGCGGGCACCAGGCGTTCTCGTTGCCGGCCGCGCGGCCGACCAGGTCGGGCACCTGGGCGTTGTCGCCGGCCGCGAAGGCGTACGGCATGTCCTTGATCTGCAGCGTCGGCAGGGTGTCGACGTGGCCGCGGGGGCCCAGCGGCAGACCGAAGCGGGCGAGCGCCGGGTTGGGCTTGACGCCGGCGGTCCACACGATGGTGTTGGCGTCGACCTCGAGACCGTTCTTGAGCACGACGTGGCCGTCGACGCAGGAGTCCATCGAGGTGCCGAGGTAGACCTCGACGCCGCGGCTCTCCAGGTGCTCCTTGCCGTACTGGCCGAGCTTGGGGCCGACCTCGGGGAGGATCTTGTCGGCGGCGTCGACGAGGATGAAGCGCATGTCCTCGCGCTTGACCGTCGGGTAGTACTTGGCGGCGTCGCGGGCCATGTCCTCGACCTCGCCGATCGTCTCGGCGCCGGCGAAGCCACCACCGACGAAGACGAAGGTCAGCGCGCGGCGGCGGATCTCCTCGTCCTTGGTCGAGTCGGCCTTGTCCAGCTGCTCCAGGACGTGGTTGCGCAGGCCGATGGCCTCCTCGATGCCCTTCATGCCGATGCCGTTCTCGGCGAGGCCGGGGATCGGGAAGGTACGGGAGACGGCGCCGAGCGCGATCACCAGGTAGTCGAAGGGCAGCTCGTAGGCCTCGCCGACGATCGGTGCGATCGTGGCGACCTTGCGGTCCTGGTCGATGGTGGTGACGCGGCCCGTGAGGACCTCCGCCTTGGGGAGCACACGTCGCAGCGGCACCACGACGTGGCGGGGAGAGATGCTGCCGGCGGCTGCTTCGGGGAGGAAGGGCTGGTACGTCATGTACGAGCGCGGGTCGACGACCGTGACGGTCGCCTCGCCGTACCGCATCTTCTTCAGGATGCGGCGCGCCGCGTACAGGCCGACGTACCCACCGCCTACTACGAGGATCCGTGGACGCTCCGTGGTGCTCATGTTTCGAGTATCCAGCACGTCTCCACGGGGTGCTCGTGAGCCCCTTCACAAGAACGGTGGGGGCATCTGCTACACTCCGCCGCCACCGTGACCGACGCCATACCCGTGCGAGGGAACCGCAGTGCCGCCAAGGGCGTTGAGCACCCGCCCTGAACTGGCCTTGTGGGTCCTGTGACGACTGGACCACCCGCCGTCGCGGCCACGCATAAGCGTTTCCTTAACCCGACCGAAACCAGCCGGATTCCGGACGCCGGGGGGCCACACGGCCCGGAATGCGGGCCGAAGGCCCTCTTCCGCGAACTGGTTGGCCCTTTTTCATGTGAAGGATTTCACGAACAATTTCCCGGCGCCCGGCCGCGCTGCGCCCCTTACACCAGGGAAAGAGCGATGCCGTCCAGAATGTCCAACTCGCTGACGATCACCTCGTCGACGCCCACGCGCTCCATCACGCACTGCAGCACCAGCGCCCCGGCGGCGATCACATCGACCCGCCCCGGGTGCAGCACCGGGATCGCGGCGCGCTCGTCGTGGGTGGAGGACAGCAGCCGCGCGGTGATCGCCCGGACCTGGTCCAGGGAGATCCGCGCGTGGTGGATGACGGAGGAGTCGTACTCCTTCAGCTCCAGCGCGATGGCCGCGACCGTGGTGACGGAACCGGCCAGCCCGACCAGCGTACGGGCCTCGGTCAGCGGCACCGTCTGACCGGCCAGGTCGAGGGCCGCCTCGACGTCGGCCCGTATGGCGGCGACCTGTTCGGCCGTCGGCGGGTCGGTGACCACGCCGTCCACCACCAGGTGACGCTCCGTCATGCGCACGCAGCCCACGTCCACGCTGCGGGCGGCCCGCACGTGCTCCTCGCCGACCACGAACTCCGTCGAGCCGCCACCGATGTCGACCACGAGGAACGGGGTGGCGAGGTCGTCGCGCCCCACCAGCTCCCGCGTCGCGCCGGTGAAGGAGAACTCGGCCTCCTGGTCACCGGTGATGACCTCCGGCTCGACGCCGAGGATCTCCACAACGCCGCGCACGAAGTCCTCGCGGTTGTCCGCGTCGCGGGAGGCGGAGGTGGCGACGAAGCGGATGCGCTCCGCGCCCAGCGCCTCGATGACGCCGGCGTACTCGCGGCAGGCGGCGAACGTGCGCTCCAGCGCCTCGGGGGCGAGGCGGCCGGTGCGGTCGACGCCCTGGCCGAGGCGGACGATGGTCATCCGGCGGTCGAGCTCGTCCAGCCGGCCCGTGGCCGGGTCGACGTCCGCCACGAGCAGGCGGATGGAGTTGGTGCCGCAGTCGATGGCCGCGACGCGCGTCATGCGCCGTCCTCCTGCTCGCCGCAGGGGTTCACGCACGGGCCCTTGCGCCACCACTCGGGGAGCATGGCGATCGCCTCGTCGCCCAGGGGGTTGACGCCCGGGCCCGCGGCCAGGGAGTGACCGACCAGGACGTGCAGGCACTTGACGCGGTCGGGCATGCCGCCGGCGCTCGGGAAGCCCTGCAGGACCTCGATGGCGTCCCGGCGGCGGATGTAGTCCTCGTGCGCGGCCCGGTAGGCGGCGGCCAGCTCCGGGTCGCTCTGCAGCCGCTCGCTCATCTCCTTCATGACGCCCTCGGCCTCCAGCGTGCCGATCGCCGAGGCGGCGCGCGGGCACGTCAGGTAGTACAGCGTCGGGAAGGGCGTGCCGTCCTCCAGCCGCGGGGCGGTCTCGACGACGTCGGGGTTGCCGCAGGGGCAGCGGTGCGCGATGGCGCGCAGGCCGCGCGGCGGGCGCCCCAGCTGCGCCTCGAACGCCGCGATGTCGGCGTCCGTCGGCTCGGTGGGCTCGGTCGTGGGCGGGGGCGTGTCCATGTGCTCGAATGCTCGCTCGTGCTCGGTGGGTCGGGGGGCCGGTGGCGCGGGACGCTCAGCGGTGGGTGTCGGAGGCGTCCACGTCGTCGAAGAGGTTGAGGTACCAGGGGCGGTCGGCGGCGCCCTCGTCCTTGTGGCGGCCGTCGGGGGCGGTGCCGTCCACGACGCTGTAGCCGGTCTCGCCGGGGCGCAGGTAGTGCAGGTGCTCGCGGGCCAGCTGCTCGACGTAGGCCGGGTCCTCCAGGCGGGCCTTCTCGTCCTGCAGCCGTTTGACCTGCTCGCGCGCGTGCTCGGTGCGGCGGCGCTGGTCGGCGATGTCGGAGCGCTGGGTCACCCACTGCCGCATCGGGTAGGCCAGGGCCACCACGAGCGAGCAGACGACGAGCGCCAGCAGGGCCGCCCGGCCGGTGAGCCGGGAGCGGCGCGGCTGCCGGGCGCGGTACGTCCGGGCCGCGGCGGGCCCCTGCACCAGCGCCGTGCCGAGCGCCTTGAGCCTGGTCGCGGTGGAGAACCGGTCCGCGCCCACGTCGCCTCCCCTGTCGGTCCGCTACGAACGTACGTCCCCGGACACGGTACGGGACCGCGGCCGGGGACGTACGGAGACTGGCGAGAGCTCAGCCGTTAAGGCTCAAGCCCGGTGCGGTCAGCCCTTGAAGCGCGGGAAGGCGCTGCGGCCGGCGTACACCGCGGCGTCGTCGAGGATCTCCTCGATGCGCAGCAGCTGGTTGTACTTGGCGACGCGCTCGGAGCGGGCCGGGGCGCCGGTCTTGATCTGGCCGCAGTTGGTGGCGACGGCCAGGTCGGCGATGGTGACGTCCTCGGTCTCGCCGGAGCGGTGGGACATCATGCACTTGAAGCCGTTGCGCTGGGCCAGCTCGACGGCGTCGAGGGTCTCGGTCAGCGAGCCGATCTGGTTGACCTTGACCAGCAGGGCGTTGGCGGTGCCCTCCTCGATGCCGCGGGCGAGGCGCTCGGGGTTGGTGACGAACAGGTCGTCACCGACGAGCTGGACCTTGTCGCCGAGCTTGTCGGTGATGGTCTTCCAGCCGTCCCAGTCGTCCTCGAACAGCGGGTCCTCGATGGAGACCAGCGGGTAGGCCTCGACGAGCTCGGCGTAGTAGTCGGTCATCTGGGCCGCGGTGCGGTCCTGGCCCTCGAACTTGTAGACGCCGTCCTTGTAGAACTCGGAGGCGGCGACGTCCAGGGCGAGCGCGATGTCCTGGCCGGGGGTGTAGCCGGCCTCCTTGATGGCCTCGAGGATGAGGTCGAGGGCCTCGCGGTTGGAGCCGAGGTTCGGGGCGAAGCCGCCCTCGTCGCCCAGGCCGGTGGCCAGACCCTTGGCCTTCAGGACCTTCTTGAGGGTGTGGTAGACCTCGGTGCCCCAGCGCAGGGCCTCGGAGAAGGACTCCGCGCCGATCGGCGCGATCATGAACTCCTGGATGTCCACGTTGGAGTCGGCGTGCGAGCCGCCGTTGAGGATGTTCATCATCGGAACGGGCAGCAGGTGCGCGTTCGGGCCGCCGAGGTAGCGGAAGAGGGGCAGGTCCGAGGCCTCGGAGGCGGCGTGCGCGACGGCCAGGGAGACGCCGAGGATGGCGTTGGCGCCGAGCGAGCCCTTGTTGTCGGTGGCGTCCAGGTCGAACATGGCCTGGTCGATCAGGCGCTGCTCGGTGGCGTCGTAGCCGACCAGCTCCGGGCCGATCTGCTCGATGACGGCGAGGACGGCCTTCTCGACGCCCTTGCCGAGGTAGCGGTCCGGGTCGCCGTCGCGGAGCTCGATGGCCTCGAAGGCGCCGGTGGAGGCGCCGGACGGCACGGCGGCACGGCCCGTGGAGCCGTCGTCGAGGCCGACCTCGACCTCGACCGTGGGGTTGCCTCGCGAGTCGAGGATCTCGCGAGCTACGACGACGTCGATGGACGGCACGAGGGTCTCCTTCGTGTGTGTCTGGAGTTCTGCACCACGAGCCTAACGGGCCCCGCGGGCTCTCCCCGCGCTGGACCGGGCCACGGGCCGAAAATTGGCACAAATGCCGATATCACGGGATGAAAACCCAGTATGTTCGCTCAACGGACAGTCGTCGGGACACGGCCGGCACGGCGGTTCGAACGGCACCGTGGTTCGAACGGCGAAGCCCCGCTCCGGTGCGGCTCGGGGGGAAGCGCAGCGGAACGGGGCGGTCGTGCGGCCGGTCCCGGCAGCCGGGCGGCCACGGGCCGCCCGGCACCTTTCGACCGGCTCCGGTCAGCGCAGGTGCAGCTGCTGACCGGGGAAGATCAGATCGGCGTTGTCGATGACGTCCTTGTTGAGGTCGTAGAGCTTCGCCCAGCCACCGCGCACCTTCTGGGCGTCGGCGATGGTCCCGAGGGTGTCGCCCTCCTTGACCTTGTACTCGCCGTTGCCCTGCTTGACCTCGCGCGGCGCGGCCTTCTTGGCCGCCGCGGCCTCCTCGCCCGCGTCGTCGGCGTCCTGCTGCGCCGCCGCGGCCCGCTGGGAAGCGCTGTGGCGCTCGCTGCGGTCCGCGTGGTTCCTGGTGGAGTGGGCGCCCTCGGCGGAGGTGTTCTTGCGGGTCTTCTTGGTGTAGCCGGAGCCGGACTCGTCGTCGGAGGTGTCGACGTCGGCCTTGGCGCCGCCGGAGGTCAGGTTGCCCGCGCCGGCGCAGCCCCAGGCGCCCGGGCCCTGCATGGCCAGCAGGCGCTCGGCGGTGGCGATCTGCTGGGACTTGCTGGCGAGGTCGGCGCGCGGGGCGTACTTGGTGCCGCCCGCGGCCTTCCAGGATTCGTTCGAGAACTGCAGGCCGCCGTAGTAGCCGTTGCCGGTGTTGATGTGCCAGTTGCCGCTGGACTCGCACTGGGCGACCTTGTCCCAGGTCGAGACGGAGGCGGCGTTGGCGGAGGTCGCGACCATCAGCGGGGCGGCGACCGCGGCGCCGGTGACGCCGGCGAGCGTGACGATTCGGACGGCCTTGGACGGACGACGGTGCTTGCCCTTGGACATAAGTCGTTTTCCTCACCGACGCCTACGAGGTGAGCTGTCGGGTTCGGGCTGTGAGACTGCCCGGCCCGGTGCGAACACCGGGCTTCACCCCAAGCCGTCCGTCCCTGCGGTCCGCTGACCGCCGGTCCGTCCGGCACCTACCTTGGGTCCCCCGCTCCTGCCTACGGCGCTTGCGCGACGACTCCCCCGGCCGCCGGCAGGATTCGGCGTGGCGACCGTGGTGCTCGCGGTGGCGAGCGATGAAGACGGTAAGCACAGGCGGCCTGCGGGTTCAAACCCCACTTTTCAGCCAAGGCCGCCTCTGGTTACCGCGGGAAACCTGACGTTTCCGCAGGTGGCCCTAGGTGGACGCAAATCGGACGGACGCTCTCCGCCGCCGAGCCGAAGAGACCCATGTCTCACTTTCGACTGGAACGGACATTCGGCCCTTTCCGCATGGCTATTGACGGATATCCAGGCGCTGACCAGGGAGGATAAGGTCCGGATCAGTTCCGACAACTTTTTCGTTCTTCTGATACAGCGTCTGCCAGCCGCCGGAGACCGCGTGCTCCTGGGCGATCACTGACAGGTTGTCACCCGGCTGCACGGTGTAGTCGTTTGCGGCCGGGATGCCCGGCCGGGAATCGCCCCCGCGCGAGGGTCGCTGTGCGCCGTCGTCCGGACCGGTCGGGGTCGCGCGGTGGCGGCCCGAGCCCTCCGCCGCGCCGGCGTCCCCGGCGGACGCGCCGCCGGCTCCGGGCGTGCCCGCCGGGCCGGCGGAGCCGTCGGCCGGAGCCGACGGGAGGTCGGCGCCGGGCTCCTTGCGGTGCTTGCCCGGCCCGGCGTCCGGCGTGCCGCTCGCGGGAGCTGACGGAGTGCCACCGGCATCCGGCGTGTGCGAGGCGTCCGGGGTGGCGCCGGAGGGTGCACCGGAGCTGCCGGGCGCGGGCGTGGCCGTCCCGGAGGGCGACGTCGACGGCGACCCGGACGGCGTGCCGGAGGGCGCGGGGGTGGCATCGGGGGCACGGGAGGCGTCCGGAGCGGGAGAGCCGTGCTCCGGCGCGGGCTTGGTCGTGTGCTCCGGCGTGCGGCCGGTCTCGGCGGCCGGCGGCGGGGTGGCCTTGGTGCCCGGGTCCACCTCGGGCGCCCGCTCGCTGTGGGCGAGGCCCGCGCGCTCACCGCAGCTCGTCCACGGGCCGGCGCCCTGGGACTTGAGGATGCTCTCGGCGATGGCGATCTGCTGGGAGCGGCTCGCGAGGTCGGGCCGGGGCGCGTACGAGATGCCGCCGTACTGCTCCCACAGCTCCTGGGTGATCTGCAGGCCGCCGAAGAAGCCGTTGCCCTGGTTGGCGCTCCACATCCCCCCGCTCTCGCACTGGGCGACCTTGTCCCAGGTGCCCGCGTCGGCCGCGGTGGCGCTGGTGGCAGCCAGCAGCGGCATGGCGACGCTGGCTCCCGTCACCCCCGCCGCGAGCACGATGGCGGGGACCTGACGGGGACGGCGATGTCTACCAGTGCCTGAGCGCATGTTCGGGCCCTCTCGGGTAGGCGGCTTCGGATGGTCGTCGAACATAGCGACGGCCCCCAAGAGTCACAACCCGGTGTAGCGGAGGTCACGCTGCGATAACCGCGGGGTGACCGGACGTCATGTGCTAAGGGCGTGCGGGTGCCTGCGCGGGCGGACGCGCCGTGAATTCCACGGGCAGCGTGCGCAGGCCGCGCATGATCAGGCCGCCGCGCCAGCGCAGGTCCTCCGGTGCGGCGGCGAGCCGGAGGTCGGGCAGCCGGCGCAGCAGGGTGGCGAGCGCGGTCTGCCCTTCGAGGCGGGCGAGCGGTGCGCCGAGACAGTAATGGATGCCGTGTCCGTAGCCCAAGTGCTGGTTGTCGCGGCGGGAGAGGTCCAAGGCGTCCGGATCGGCGAACCGTTCGGGGTCGCGGTCGGCGGCCGCCAGCACCACCAGGACGGGGTCGCCCTCGGCGATCCGCTGCCCGCCGATGACCAGGTTTTGGGTGGCAAAACGCCAGGTCGCGAGCTCTACGGGGCCGTCGTAGCGCAGCAGTTCCTCGACCCCCGTGGCGAGCAGCGACGCGTCCCCCTCGGCGAGGGCGCGCTGCAGGCGCTCGCGCTGTTCGGGGTGGCGCAGCAGCGCGTAGGTTCCGTTACCGATCAGGTTCACAGTTGTTTCGAAACCGGCAAAGAGAAGAATGAAGGCCATGGCGGCGGCCTCGTTCTCGGTGAGGTGCTCGCCGTGGTCGCTCGCCCTGATCAGTCCCGAAATGAGGTCGTCGCCGAGATCCTCCCGCTTGCGGTGGATCAGTTCCGCGAGATAGGTGCGCATCTTCTTCACCGAGCGCGCCACCCCGCCGCGCGGCCCGCCCCCGTGCCGGATCATCATTCCGGCCCAGTCGCGGAAGTCGTCCTGGTCCTCCGGCGGGACGCCGAGCATGTCGCAGATGGCGTAGATGGGCAGCGGGAAGGCGAACTCGTGGATGAGGTCGGCCCCGCCCTTCTCGCAGAAGCCGTCGATGAGCCGGTCGGTGAGCTCCTGCACGCGGGGCGCGAACTCGGCGACCCGGCGCGGGGTGAACGCCTTGGAGACCAGGCGGCGCAGCCGGGTGTGGTCCGGCGGGTCGATGTTGAGCAGGTGCGTCATCAGGTTGGCGCTGCGCTCGCCGGGGATGCCGACCTTGCCCTTGCCGTGGGCGTGCTCCGAGTGGTGCAGGGGGTTCTTCGACAGCCGCTGGTCGGCGAGCGCCTGCCGGGCGTCGGCGTACCGCGTGACCAGCCACGCCTCGACCCCGCTGGGCAGCTCCGTCCGGTGGACGGGCGCGTGCTCGCGCAGCCAGGCGTACGCCGGGTACGGGTCGCTGGCGAACTCCCAGGTGAAGAGCTTCGGGGCGGGGGGCGTGGGATTCTCGTGCACGCCCCCGACGCTAACCGGTGCCGTGCCCCGAAGGGGCGCGGGGAACTGCGCGATCGGCCACGACGCGCCCGCAGACGCAGTGCTGTGCTTCACCCGGGCCCTGGGGTAGCGCCTCGGCTGCGGGCCGTCGGTGGCTTGTCGCGCAGTTCCCCGCGCCCCTACGGGGCGCTGCCCAATCCGCCGGCCACGCCTAGTGGCTGCCCGCGCCGCCGCTGCCGAAGGAGCCGCTGCTGCCCGGCTTCCACTTGCGACGCTCGTCGGAGAGCTCCTCCGGGTGGCTGCCCGGGTTGTGGATCTCGTGCGGCAGGACGCGCTCGCCGTCGGCCTCGGACTGCAACTGGTCGCTCTCGCGGTGCTCGACGACGTACCCCAGGGCGTTCTCCTCGTCGTCGTTGTGGCCGGGCCCGTGGTCCGGGGACTCGGGGCCGCGCTGGTGCTCCTGCGGCGTCTGCCAGGAACCCTGGCGGCGCTGCGGGTGGGCGGGCGGCGGGGGCTCGCGGTCCCGCCACCGCTGCCCGAAGAAGAACGCGAGGATCAGCAGGGCGCCGACGCACAGCCCCACGAGGAAGGGAGCGGCGCCACCGACCCAGGGCGGGAGGGCGAGATCGATCTGCTCAGTGCGCATGGATGTCGGGTACCCGGCCGCCGCCCGGACAAGACTGCCGCTGAGCCGAACGGGTGAGCGAGGCCGTTACCGCCCCGCCGCCCGCTCGGCGGCGAGGATCGCGTCCCGATACGCCCGGGCCGCGGCCCGCAGCGCGGTCTCCGGCTCGACGCCGGCCGCCTCGGCCCGTACGGCCAGCGCCAGCAGCTCGTACCCCACGCCGTCACCGGACGGCAGGGCCACCTCCAGGCCCTCGGCGCGGGCGCGGGAGGCGAGCTTGGCGGCCAGGGCGAGCGCCGGCTGGCCCAGCGGCACGCCCTCGGTGACGGATTCGCGCCGCTTCTCGGCGGCCTTGGTGCGCATCCAGTGCGCCTTGACGTCCTCGGGGGTCGCGGCGTCGGCGTCGCCGAAGACGTGCGGGTGGCGGTGGATGAGCTTGTCGACGATGCCGCCGGCGACGTCGTCCACGGAGAACGGCTCGTCGGGGTCGTCCTGGGCGATGCGGGCGTGGAAGACGACCTGCAGCAGGACGTCGCCCAGCTCCTCGCGCAGCGCCTCGCGGTCGCCGGTCTCGATCGCCTCCAGGAGCTCGTACATCTCCTCCAGCCCGTACTTCGCCAGGTCCTCGTGGGTGCGGATGCCCGTCCACGGGCAGGCGAGCCGGATGCGGTCCATGACCTGCACCAGGTCCAGCAGCCGGGCGCCGGGCAGGTCGTAGGAGCCGGGGAGCAGTTCCAGGGCGGGCATCGTCTCGCGGCCGGAGCCGGCCAGCCGGGCCAGGCCGTCGGTCAGGGCGCTCTCGCCCTCGGCGGAGGTGACCACGACGGCGGTGCGCGAGCCGTCGGTGCAGTAGTCGACCAGCTCGCGGGCGGTGGGCGCGGCGTGCTCGACGTCCACGCCGGCCTCGCGCAGGTACGGCAGCTGGGGGTGGGCGGCGTCGGCGCACAGCACGCGGTCGGCCTCCCGCAGCGTCCCCCAGGCCGGCCAGGACAGCAGGCCGGGGGCGACCCGGTGGCTGGTGGTCAGGAGCACGATGCGGCCGGTGGAGTCGTAGGCGTTCACAGCACCGAGCCTATGCGGGCGGGCGGGGGTTCCTCGCCCCCGCCCGTACCCCGTGCCGCCCGTTCCGTCAGGCGGGGCCCGCCTGCTCGTCCTGCACGGCCGGGCGCAGCCACGGCTCCTGCGCCGGGCGGGCGGTGCCGCGCTTGGCGTCCCAGGTGCCGTAGCGGGGGTTGACCTGCACGCCGAGGGAGTCGGAGGTCTTCCTGAGCACCTCGCCGGCGCGGTCCTTGCCGAGCGCGTCCTCCAGCTTGGAGCGGATCAGCCCCACCCGCAGCTCCTGGTCGATCCCGTCGGGGGCGATGCCCGCGGCCAGGAAGCGCGCCTCGACCGCCTGCGCCCCGCCCAGCATCCGCTCGACCTGTGCCCGGCGCTCCTGCACCTCGCGCCGGGTGACCTCGACGCCGCTGTCCTCCCCGGCCTTCTCGATGACCCGGTACTGGATGAGCCGTACGAGCGTGTCCTGGCCCAGCCGCCCGCTGGCCGCCAGCAGCTGGGCGCCCTGCGGGGCGCTGCGCTGGGCCTCGCGCACGTCGTCGACCCGGCCCTGCAACTGCGCCACCGTGATCCGCTCCTTGCCCACCACGGCGGCCGCCCCCGGATGCGGGGTGGAGCCGCAGGCGGTGAGCAGGGGCGCGACGGCGAGGAGACCGGCGGCGGAGACGACGAGCGCGGTCCTGCGGCGGATCATGAAGCCTCCCGGAGGGGTCGTGCTGCATGGGTGGGACGTGCTGCTGTGCACCTTGTTCACCTGGCTCACCGAGTTCACCTGGTTCACCGACTTCGGCCCGGCGGTGATCGATGGTAGGCACCAGACGTGGCCCGCGTCACTGATTGGGCCAACGATTCGCACGCCGTCCGGGCACGCGGCAGCGGCAGGGGGCGGGCACGGACCGGAGGAAACCCGGCTGAACCGGGTGGCTCCCGCGGTCGTCTTCGAGTGGGAGGCCGGACGACCGGCGGACCCGGCATATCTTTCGAAGGGGCCGGTCCTGCGGCGGCAGCGGCTGCCGGCCCACGAAGCGCACCCGAGAGAAGGACGTCCATGGACTCGGCCACCGCCGTTCCGGCACAGGCCCGCAAGCCGGCCGAGACCGCTCCCCCGGGGCGGCGGACGGGGATCGCCCGGCTGGGCGCGCCCCGGCTGGACCCCTACTGGCTGGCCGGCGTCCTGTTCGTCCTCTACACCACGCTGTCGGTCAGCCGGCACCTGCGGATGCTCACCATGTCCTGGGACCTGGGCATCTTCGAGCAGGCGATACGCGGCTACGCCGAGCTGCGGGCCCCGATAGCCGACCTGAAGGGGCCCGGCACCAACATCCTCGGGGACCACTTCAGCCCGATCACCGCACTGGTCGCCCCCTTCTACCGCGTATTCCCCACCCCCGTGACCCTGCTGGTGGTGCAGGCCGCGCTCTTCGCCCTGTCGGCCGTGCCGGTCACCCGGCTCGCCGCGCACCTCCTCGGCCGCGGCCGGGGGCTGGCCATCGGCGTCGCCTACGGACTGTCGTGGGGCGTGCAGCGGGCGGTCGACTTCGACTTCCACGAGATCGCCTTCGCGATGCCGCTGCTCGCCTTCTCCCTGGAGGCGGTGGTCCGCCGGCGCTGGACGCCCGCCGTGCTGTGGGCGGCGCCCCTGGTGCTGGTCAAGGAGGACCTGGGGGTGACCGCCGCCGCCGTCGGGGCGCTGGTCCTGCTGCGGCTGCGCGGCGCCCGCGGCCGGACCCGGGCCGTGGCGCAGGGCGCGGCCCTGGTCGCGTTCGGCCTGGCGGCCACCGCCCTCGCCCTCGGTCTGATCATCCCGAGCTTCAACAGCGGCGGCTCGTACGACTACTGGAACAAGCTCGGCGGGGACGGCGGCCCCGCGCCGGTGATCCCCCCGGACACCGCCGTGCGCACCCTGCTGTGGACGCTGCTGCCCACCACCGGCCTGCTCGCCCTGCGCTCACCGGTGCTGATCGTGGCCCTGCCCACCCTGGGCTGGCGGTTCGTCTCCCACGACGACCACTACTGGGGCACCGACTGGCACTACAGCGCCGTGCTGATGCCCGTGGTGTTCATCGCCCTCACCGAGGCGCTCGCCGCCTGCCGCACCAGCCCCCGCCGCCGGCTGCGCACCTACGCCCACCACCTGCCGGCGGCCGTCCTGGCCGCGGCCCTGGCCCTGACCGCGTCCCTGCCGCTGTACGGCCTGACCATGCCGGACACCTACCGCGTCCCGCCGCAGGTCCGGGCCACCGAGCGGCTGCTGGAGCGCATCCCCGACGGCGCCACCGTCGAGGCGGACGTCGTGCCGATAAGCCGGCTCACCGGCCGCTGCCGGGTCTTCTGGGTCGGCGGCACCGGCGGCATCAGGCCCGACTACGTCGCCGTGCACCTGGGCGACGGCCGCACGCCCGCCGACGCCGCGGCCGAGGCCACCCGCAGCCACGCGGGCGCCCGGTACGTCGTCGTGGGCAGCGAGGGCGGCTACGTCGTGCTGCGGCGCGCCGCGCCGTAGGCCCGTCCGGCGGATCATGCAGCGCCCCACAGGGGCGCGGGGAACTGCGCGATCAGCCATCGACGGCCCGCAGCCGACGCGCCACCCCCAGGCCCGGGCGAATCACGGCACCGCACCCTGCTTGCGGGCGCCGCACGGCGCAGCCGTCAGCTGCCCAGGATCGTCGTGAGGAACTCGCCCGTCCACGCCAGCAGCTCGCGGCCGACCAGCGGCTTGCCGCCGATCGGGCGGGTCGCCGGGCGCGGCACCAGGATCTGCTGCGTGGCGGGCTTCATCACCGTGCGCGGGTACAGCCGCTTCAGGCGCAGCTCCTGCGACTCGCGCAGCTCCACCGGCCCGAAGCGCACGTTGGCGCCCTGCAGGGTGATGTCGGTGACGCCGCACGCCCGGGCCAGCATCCGCAGGCCCGCGACCAGCAGCAGGTTCTCCACGGGCTCGGGCAGCTTGCCGTAGCGGTCGGTGAGCTCCTCGCGGACGGCCCTGATGTCCTCCTCGGAGTTGGCCGAGGCGATCGCCCGGTACGCCTGCAGGCGCAGCCGCTCGCCCGGCGCGTAGTCGTGCGGGACGTGCGCGTCCACCGGCAGCTCGATCTTCACCTCCAGCGGGGCCTCCGCCTCCTCGCCGCCGCCCTCGACCGACGCCCGGTAGTCCGCCACGGCCTCGCCGACCATGCGGATGTACAGGTCGAAGCCGACGCCCGCGATGTGGCCCGACTGCTCGCCGCCGAGCAGGTTGCCCGCGCCACGGATCTCCAGGTCCTTCATCGCCACGTACATGCCCGCGCCCATCTCCGTGTGCTGGGCGATCGTCGCCAGCCGCTCGTGGGCGGTCTCCGTCAGCGGCTTCTCCGGCGGGTACAGGAAGTAGGCGTAGCCCCGCTCCCGGCTGCGGCCCACACGGCCGCGCAGCTGGTGCAGCTGCGACAACCCGAAGTTGTCGCCGCGCTCGACGATGAGGGTGTTGGCATTGGAGATGTCGATGCCCGACTCCACGATCGTCGTCGAGACCAGCACGTCGAACTTCTTCTCCCAGAAGTCGACCACGACCTGCTCCAGCGCCGACTCCGACATCTGGCCGTGCGCGGTGGCGATGCGCGCCTCCGGCACGATCTCGCGCAGCCGCGCCGCCGCCCGGTCGATGGACTCGACCCGGTTGTGGATGTAGAAGACCTGGCCCTCGCGCAGCAGCTCGCGCCGGATCGCCGCACCGATCTGCTTCTGGTCGTAGGGACCCACGAAGGTCAGCACCGGGTGGCGCTCCTCCGGCGGCGTGGTGATCGTCGACATCTCGCGGATGCCGGTCACCGCCATCTCCAGCGTGCGCGGGATCGGGGTGGCGGACATCGTCAGCACGTCGACGTTGGCGCGCAGCTTCTTCAGCTGCTCCTTGTGCTCGACGCCGAAGCGCTGCTCCTCGTCGACGATGACCAGGCCCAGGTCCTTGAACTTCGTCTCGGAGGAGAAGAGGCGGTGGGTGCCGATGACGACGTCGACGGAGCCCTCCCGCAGCCCCTCCAGGACGGCCTTCGCCTCGGTGTCGGACTGGAAGCGCGAGAGCGCCCGCACATTGACGGGGAACTGCGCGTACCGCTCGGAGAACGTCCCGAAGTGCTGCTGGACGAGCAGGGTGGTCGGCACCAGCACCGCCACCTGCTTGCCGTCCTGCACGGCCTTGAACGCCGCGCGGACCGCGATCTCGGTCTTGCCGTAGCCGACGTCGCCGCAGACCAGGCGGTCCATGGGGACGGACTTCTCCATGTCCTCCTTGACCTCGGCGATCGTGGTCAGCTGATCGGGCGTCTCCGCGTACGGGAAGGCGTCCTCCAGCTCCCGCTGCCAGGGGGTGTCCGGCGCGAAGGCGTGCCCGGGGGCCGCCATGCGCGCGGAGTACAGCTTGATCAGGTCCGCGGCGATCTCCTTGACCGCCTTCTTCGCCCGCGCCTTGGTCTTCGTCCAGTCCGCGCCGCCCAGGCGGTGCAGGGTGGGCGCCTCGCCACCGACGTACTTGGTGACCTGCTCCAGCTGGTCGGTGGGGATGTATAGCCGGTCGCCCGGCTGGCCCCGCTTGGCCGGCGCGTACTCCACCAGCAGGTACTCGCGGGTGGCGCCCTGCACCGTACGCTGCACCATCTCCAGGTAGCGGCCGACACCGTGCTGCTCGTGCACGATGTAGTCGCCGGCCTGCAGCGTCAGCGGGTCGATGCTCTTGCGCCGCCGCACCGGCATGCGGCCCAGGTCCTTGCTGGCCGACTTCTGGCCGGTCAGATCGGACTCGGTCAGCACGGCGACCTTCAGGCCCGCGTGGATAAAACCGCTGTCCAGGCTCGCGCAGGAGACGTGCACCACGGACGGCGTCAGCTCCGGCAGGTCGGCGTCCAAGCGGGCCGGGATGCCCTCGCCGCCGAGCACCTCGACCGTACGGGCGGCCGGGCCGTGGCCCTCGGTGAGGAACACCGTCCGCCAGCCGTCGGACACCCAGCCCTTGGTGTCGGCCAGGGCCCGGGCCGTGTCGCCGCGGTAGGTCTCCGGGGCCTGCATGCCCAGCTTGAGGGTGTCGCCGTCCTCCTCGTCCTCCCCGGCCGCGAACGGGCTCACCGACCACCACATCATGCCCAGCTCACGGGCATGATCACGGACATCGGCGATGCCGCGCAGGGAAGCGGCGTCCACGTCGATCGGCGCCTCGCCGCCACCGGCCGACGCCGCCCAGGACGCCTGCAGGAACTCCTGCGACGTCGCCACCAGGTCCGCCGCCCGGGTGCGCACCCGCTCCGGGTCGCACACCACGGCCATCGCACCCGCCGGCAGCACGTCCAGCAGCAGCTCCATGTCGTCCACCAGCACCGGCGCCAGCGACTCCATGCCCTCGACCGCGATGCCCTCCGCGATCTTCCCCAGCAGCTCCGCCAGCTCCGGGTGCTCCTGCGCGAGCGCCGCGGCACGCTCCCGTACGGCGTCGGTCAGCAGCAGCTCACGGCACGGCGGCGCCCACAGACCGTGCTCGGCGACCTCCAGCGACCGCTGGTCGGCCACCTTGAAGTAGCGGATCTCCTCGACGTCGTCGCCCCAGAACTCGACACGGAGCGGGTGCTCCTCGGTCGGCGGGAAGACGTCCAGGATGCCGCCGCGCACCGCGAACTCGCCGCGCTTCTCCACCAGTTCCACGCGGGCGTACGCCGCCGCGGCGAGGGCCTCCACGACCTCTTCGAGATCGGCGCCCTGCCCCGTGCGCAGGCTCACCGGCTCCAGGTCGCCGAGCCCCTTGACCTGCGGCTGCAGCACGGAGCGCACCGGGGCCACCACGACGCTGACCGGGCCGGCCGCCGGGTCGTCCTTGCTCGGGTGCGCCAGCCGGCGCAGCACCGCCAGCCGCCGGCCGACCGTGTCCGAACGCGGCGAGAGCCGCTCGTGCGGCAGCGTCTCCCAGGCCGGGTACTCCACGACCGCATCGGCCGGCAGCAGCCCGCGCAGCGCCGCCGCCAGGTCCTCCGCCTCCCGGCCCGTCGCCGTCACCGCCAGCACGGGCCGCTGCGCGTCCCTGGCCAGCGCGGCGATCACGAACGGCCGGGCCGCGGGCGGCCCCACCAGGTCGACGTGCGGCCGGTTGCCGTCACCCGCGGCCTCGACCGCTTCGGCGAGCGCCGGATCCTTGACGACGGCGTCGAGCAGACCGTGCAGGCTCATGAAGAGATTTCCGTCCCGGTGGTGGGCAAGGTGAACAACGCGAGCACCCGGCACGCGGGGCACGGCCGGGGCTTCCAGCGTACGACTTCGCTCGGCGCTCAGCCCGCGGACGCCGGGGCCGCGCCCCACAGGGGCGCCCCGTAGGGGCGCGGGGAACTGCGCGACAAGCCACGACGTGCCCGCAGATGCCCGGAGCCCGGGGTGCTGGGTCGGCTGCGGGCCGTCGGTGGCCGATCGCGCAGTTCCCCGCGCCCCTACGGGGCGCCGTGGTGCGGCGTGACGAGAGGGGGGCCGGGATCGGCCGAGCGCAGGGTGCCGCATACGCACGGACGCCCAACTTCCGCTACGTACAACGCCGCAGGCGCCACCCCGTGCGAGGGAATCGCCCGGCGAAGACCGTGTGAAGCCCGTCCCCGGACAAGACAATTGCGGCCACAGGGAATTAGTGTTCGGGTCTATGGCCGAGGGGGGCAGTCGTGCGGCCCCCCTCGCACGGCCCGCCGGTCTCCCCGAGGAAGCAGTCTCCGTGAAGATACTTCGTACCCGCGCTGCGAGCGTCTCCCGCCAGGGACTGTGCACTGCCCTACTCGTCGCCAGCCTCACCACCGCGGCCGTCGGCGCCAGCCCGCCGCACGGGACGGGTGCCGACGACCCGTCCCCGGGTCCCGACAACCCGCAGCGCCAGCCGCACGGTGTTCCCAACCTCTCCCTCCCCGACCTCGTGCCGCGCCCCGGCGCCACGCCCAAGCCGGGCGAACCCGGCAGCGGTACGGGCGGCGGCAGCAGCGACATCCCCGCGACCGCCCTGGCCGCATACAAGAACGCCGAGAGCCTGGCGAAGGGCCTCTACCCGAACTGCCACATCAAGTGGGAGCTGATCGCCGGCATCGGGAAGGTGGAGTCGGAGCACGCCGCCTCCTACGGCCTGCAGCCGGACGGCAGCACCACCAAGCCGATCCGCGGCCCCCAGCTGACGGGCGACAAGTTCGCCCTCGTGAAGGACACGGACGGCGGCGCCTGGGACGGCGACCCGGTCTACGACCGCGCCGTCGGCCCGACCCAGTTCATCCCGTCCACGTGGAAGGACTACGGCGCCGACGGCAACGGCGACGGCAAGCTCGACCCCAACAACATCTTCGACGCGGCCGCCGGCACCGCGCGCTACCTGTGCGCGGGCGGCAAGGACCTCTCGGACGCCGCCCAGCTCGACAAGGCGATCCTCAGCTACAACAACTCGCGCGAGTACGTGAACGCCGTCCTCGCGTGGATGCACACGTACGAGGGCAGTGGCAGTGGCTCGCTGCCGGGCGGCGGGACGCCGTGGATCCCGACGCCGACCGGACCGTCCGGCAACACCCCGGTCCCCGGCCCGGTGCGCCCGAGCACGCCGAGCGCGCCGAGCACGCCGAACCGGCCGGGGACGCCCACCAAGCCGTCGGAGCCGAGCAGGCCGAACAAGCCGTCGGAGCCGACAAAGCCCCCGACCCCGAGCAAGCCCGACAATCCGAACAAGCCGGGCGGTGACGGCGACAAGCCGACGCCGTCGAAGCCGGTCACGATCGAGCGCCTGGAATCCGTCGGCGCGAAGGAGCTCACGGCCACGGCCGGCGACACGTTCGCCGACGCCGCGAAGGTCAAGGTCGTCACAGCCGACGGCCGCCCGGTGCCCGCGGACACACAGGTGCGCTTCGAGGTCATCGGCGTGAAGACCGGGGCGCACTTCCCGAGTGCCAAGACCAGCGAGAAGACCCTGGTGGACGTCACCGTCGACAAGGACGGCACGGCCACCGCACCCGCACTCGAATCGGGCAACCTTGCGGGGACGTTCGTCCTGCGCATCTCCGTCCTGGGCAAGGACGCCACGAAGGTCGATCCCGTCAAGGTCGATGCCACCGTCAAGCCCCGCCCCGCCACCGCGCTCGAGCGCATCGGCAAGGGCGACCTCAAGGCCGCCCCGAAGGGGTCGTTCGCCCAGCGGATCACCGTCGAGGCGAGCGGCGACGGCACCATCGTCGTCGGCGCCAAGGTGACCGCGAGCATCCTCGGCCCCGACGGCAAGCCCGCGGCCACCGGTCCGTACTTCAAGGACGAGAACGGCAAGCCCGCGCGCAAGCCGCTGACGTTCACGACCGACGACGAGGGCCGGATCGAGCTGCCCGAGCTGTTCACCGACGAGCAGTCCGGCACCTACACGCTGGAGCTCACCACCACCAACGGTGCGGTCCTCAAGCTCACGCTGACCGTCACCGCCCCCACCCCCGAGCCGACGAAGCCGGCGCCCACGCCGAGCCCGTCGGCCACGGCCAAGAAGTAATCCGGAAACGGCGACGGCCGGCCCACTCGCGCGATGCGGGCGGGCCGGCCGTCGTCACTCCGCCGCCGCGTCCTCCGCGACCGGCTTGCCCGTCAGCGCCGCCAGGCTGTGCCGGACGTGCGCCATGTGGGACTTGAGCTCCTCGCGCCGCTCCTCGTGCTCGCGCAGCACCCGCTCGGTGTCACGGGCGATGCGCTCCTCGCGCACCCGCGCCTGGGCGATCACCGCCGCCGCCTGCGCCTCGGCGTCCTCCTGGCCGTGCCGCGCGGCCTCCTCCGTGTCCGCGTAGCGCCGGCGCGCGTCGCCCAGGGCCGTGCGGGCGTACTCCTCCAGAGCCGCCACCCGCGCGTCCATCGCCGCCTCGCGCTCGGCGATCTCGCGGCCCGCCGCCTCCCAGCGCTCGGTGTGCTCCTTCTCCTGCTCCGCCAGGATCATCGCCGTGCGCTGGCGCATCTCCTTCAGCGCCGCCAGCGACTCCTCGCGCCGCTCGGCGGTCTCCTGGCGGGCCGTCGTACGGATGTCGTCGGCCACGGTCTCGGCCGCGAGCTGCGCCTGCCGGGCCCACTCCTCCGCCTCGGCGCGCACCGCCACCGCGTACTCATGTGCGGCGTCGCGCACCTGGCGGGCATGGCTCTGGGCGGCCTCCTGCAGCTCCGCCGCCGCCACCTCCGCCCGCTCGCGCAGGCCCGCCGCCTCCAGTTCGGCCGTGGTGACCAGGCCCTGGGCCCGCGGGCCCAGGGACTCGTACGTCTGCGGGGGGAGCTTGGCGACGACGTGGGCGAGCCGCCGCACCTCGTCCTCCATCTCCCGCGCCAGGACGGTCAGCCGCGCCGCGCGCTCCCAGGCGGAGTCGCGCTGACGGGCGTACTCCGCCAGCGCACGGTCGACCTGATCAGGCCGGTATCCACGGCCGCGCACGACTGTGAAACCGTCAGGAGACACCGATGAACTCATCCTTGTAGCCCCTTATATCCGGAAATCCGGTATGCGACACGGTCCGGCGTACATCATTCCCGTACGAGCGAAGTGCCCCGGACGCGACACTCCGCAGCCCGGGACACCGTCCGCGTACACCGCACCGAACGCTAGAAGAGACCGTCCCACATCTGCTCCAGCAGCACCGCCCACCAGTTCTCGGGCGTCGCGACGGCCGCGGGGTCCAGCGAGGCCAGCTGCTGCTGAAAGTCCACGGTCCAGCGCCCGGCCTGCTCCGGCGTCAGCCCGTAGCGCCAGCGCCACATCTTCCCGAGCAGCGCCAAAGAGCGTACGAACTGAGGCAGACTCGTGTTGACGAACTGCGGTGGCACCACTCCCCCGTCGGGGCCCGCCTCCAGCGGAACGGCCACGATGTGGGCCGTGCCGTACTGGACGCACAGCTGCCGGCCGAAGTCCGTACCCATCACCAGGTACGAACCGGCGTCCGGCGCCGGACGCACACCACGCTCCGCCGCCAGCTCCGCCAACGTCGGCACCGGACGGCCCGGCTGGGCCTGCGCCCAGAAGAACGGCCCGAAATCCACCGGCAGCCCCGCCCACACCAGCGTCTGCGCCACCAGCTCCGGCACGCCCTGACGCGAGACGGCACGCTGATCGAAACGGAACACGCCCTGCGGACCGAACGCCTCCGCCAGCTCACGGCCGATCACGTCCTGCCCCACCGCCGGCGCCACCGGCACCTGGCCGGCGGGCGGCAGGGGCACCGGATTCGGCGCCGGGCGCGCCGGACCGTCCGCGACCTGGTGCAGCTCGCCCTGATGCGCGACGAGATGACGCACACCCTGCTGCCGGGTGGCGTGATCCCGCCCGTACGGAGCGGTGTGACTGACCCGCACCTGCGGCCACGTCTCGCGGATCATCCGCGCACAGTAGCCACCGGGCAGATCGCACGACTCCAGCTCGGTGTGCAGCTCCAGCACCTGCTGCGGGGGTACGCCCATGGCGCGCAACTCGTGCAGGATCTGCCACTCGGGATGCGGGGTGCCGGGGGCACTGCGCCGGATGAGCTGCTGCTCCTTCCCGTCCTGCGCGCGGTAGCGCAGCACGGCCATGTACCCGGGCCCCACGGTGGGCACACCGGGCGCCTGCGGGGCCTGCGGCGGCTGGGGCGGCTGCGGGGCACCGGGACCGGCGGGGCCGGCGGGGCCGGCGAGCATCGTGGCGGCGGCGTGCACCGGCGCCTGCGGGGCGCCGGGGGCACCCGGGGCCCGCGGGGGCTGCGGCGCCCCGGGCCCACCGGGACCGGCCAGCATCGTGGCGGCAGCATGCACCCCACCGGGCGCCTCCGGCGCACCGGGCGCACCGGGGGCCTGCGGGGGCTGCGGCGCCCCCGGCCCACCGGGACCGGCCAGCATCGTGGCAGCAGCATGCACCCCACCGGGCCCGTGCGGGGCCTGCGGCGCACCGGGCGCCTGCGGCGGCTGCGGCGGAGCCGGCACACCGGCCCCCTGCGACGGCCCGGCCGCGGGCGCACCCGGCGCCTGCGGCGGCTGAGGCACACCGGGGGCGCCGGGGTTACCCGGAGCGGCGGGGGCGCCGGGAGCACCCGGAGCCCCAGGGGCCGGGGGGAAACCGGGCGCAGCCGAGGCGCCGGGACCCTGCGGCTGGCCGGCACCGGGTGCACCAGGAGCGGGGGGAACGCCCGGCGCACCCGGAACAGAGGCGCCCGGGGTGCCCGGCGCAGCCGGAGCACCGGGCCCCTGGGGCTGACCGGCACCCGGCATGCCCGGGCCGCCAGGAACGAGGGGAGCACCCGGAACACCCGGGCCCTGAGGCCCGCCCGGCCCACCGGGAACGGCAGGGGCTCCCGGATCGCCCGGGGCGCTGGGAATGCCAGGCGCAGCCGGGGCGCCAGGAGCACCGGAGTCACCGGCGGCCTGAGGCTCGACCGGCGCACCCGGGGCACCGGGAGCCGGGGGGACGCCGGGCACGCCCGGAGTACCGGGCGCCGCGGGCGCACCGGAGCCCTGCGGCTGCCCGGCCCCGGGCCAGCCCGGGGCGCCAGGAGCAGCGGGGACACCGGGCGCACCCGGGCCCCCGGGGACGGCCGAGGCACCCGGCATGCCCGACGCAGCCGAGGCGCCGGGGGCATTCGGGTCACCGGGAGCGCCAGGAGGACTGGGAATGCCGGGCGCCGCGGAGGCGCCAGGGGCACCCGGGACGCCAGGAGCCGGGGGGACGCCGGGTGCCGCGGGGGCACCCGGGATGCCCGGGGCCGCGGAAGCACCCGGGGCACCGGGGCCGGGGGCACCGGGCGCAGCCGGGGCACCGGGCCCCTGCGGGTGCCCGACACCGGGCCCGCCGGGGCCCTGCGGCTGCCCGGCACCAGGCCCACCGGGAGCACCGTGAGCATGAAGCCCACCGGGAGCACCCGGGAAACCCGGGGCACCGGGAGCACCCGGCGCGCCGGGACCCTGGGGGTGCCCGGCGCCCGGCGTACCCGGAGCGGCGGGCCCACCGGGCCCGCCCGGGGTCGCGCCCGCGGACGCGCGGGACGCGTCGAGGGACTCCAGGGACGGGGCGATCGCCGTCGGGGGGAGTGCGCTGCCGCGGGGCATGAGTGCCGTCTTCGCGTCCGGGCGGACGCCCGGCGGCGGGGTGTCGTCGGCGTCCGAGCCCGACAGGGCCGGGGCCAGCACCGTGGCGGGCAGGCCGACCGAGCGGTCCTCGTCGGCGTCGTCGTCCGCACGGACGTCCGTACCGGCCCACGCCTTCGCGACCGCGTCGTCCTCCGTACCGCCGTCACCGCCGTCACCGCCGTCGGTCCCGGCAGGCTCCTCCTCCGGAACCGCCGCGTCCGCCTTCTCCAGCGACGGCGCCCGCGCCGGCGGAGGTACCGGAGGTGCCGCCTCCTTCTCCAGCACTGGTCCTGGCGCCGGCGGAGGCGGAGGCGCCGCCTCCTTCTCCAGCACTGGTCCCGGCGCCGGCGGAGGCGGAGGCGCCGCCTCCTTCTCCAGCGACGCCGCCGGCACCGGCGCCGGCGCCGTCTCCTTCGCCCCCTCCGGGGGCGTGGCGCGGCGGTCCGGGATGCCCATCGCGTCCGCCGCGTCCTGCAGCCACTGCGGTGGGCTGAGCAGGAAGGACGTCGCCTCCAGGTCCACGCGGCGCGGAGGCGCCTCCGCCGCGGCGGGGGCCGCTTCCGGTTCCGGGGTGCCGTATTCCTCTTCGTAGCGGCGGATGACCTCGCCCACCGGCAGGCCGGGCCACAGCGTGGTCTCGCCGCTGTCGCGGGCGATGACCAGCCGGTGGCGGGCGCCGCCGCCGGTGGGGCCGTCGTCGCGGTCCTCGGCCCACACCACGAAGCCGAGGTCGAACTCGCGGACCCGCACCTCGCGTTGCAGGTAGGCCGGCACGTCGCCGTTGACCCAGCGCTCTCCGCGCTCCTGTGCCTGCGCGAACGTCACCACGCCGCTCATCCCTCCACCGGTACGGCGTACGCGAAGCCGCCGTCGACCATCAGGTTCGCCACTGTCTCCAGCTCCGGCGGGCCGCCTGCGAGCCGGGACAGGAAGTCGTCGAAGTCCTCGCCGCAGGGGAGCATGAGGTTCTCGACGCGTTCCGCCACGCTCCAGCCGTCGCGGTCGCGCGCGTCGTCGTAGGCGCAGAACCACACGGAGCCGACGGCTTCGCCCTTGACCTTGACGGCGAGGACGCCGCCCTGGACGAAGGCGACGCCGAGGTAGTCCTTGGTGAAGTGGTCGCGCAGGCACTTGTTGATGTAGACGAGGTCGTTGACCGCTGCTTCCTCGCGCACGGTGAAGAAGGGCTGGTCGACCAGGAGGCCGAGTTCGGCGTCGAGGGCGGCGCCGACGGGGGCGCAGCCGCCGGCGGCCTTGAGGAAGGCGCGGTAGGCGCCGGGCAGGCGGTAGCCGAGGTCCTCCTCGACACCCTGGACCTGTTCCTCCGTCACGGCGAGGTCGCGCTGCGGCAGGGCGAAGTGGACGGGCCGGGTCTCCTGCAGGGGCCGGGTGCCGCGCTTGTCCTGGTCGACGGCGGCGGTGGCGAGTCCGGCGTGGTGCCGCAGCAGGGCCTTGACCTCGACGGGGACGAGTTCGAGCCGCCGGGTGCGCGGGACGTGGTGCCAGGTCCAGCCGTGCGGGGTGGCGACGGGCGAGAGGCTGGCCCACAGTTCGTGGCCGGCGGCGTGCAGGGCCGCGTTGGCCGAGACGTAGTCGGTCAGCCGCAGCTCGTCGACGCCGAAGCCCTCGGGCGGTTCGGCGATCTCGGCGGCGGCGCGGGCGTACGGCGAGAAGACGGGGTAGCCGTCGTCGTCCACGTGCACGCCCTTGGGGTGGCGGCTGCGCCGGACCGGGTCGGGGAAGTGCACGACCTGTCCGGCGTAGGCCGCGTTCGGTGGCGCGGTCTGTTGCCCGAGCCGGCCTGTCGTCATGGCGGAAGCCCCCTGCTGACTGTGTCTCCTACGTGCCCGACAGCCTATGCGGTGCTGCAAGGAGGGCGGCGGCGGCCGCTTGCGACTGCGTACGTTCCGGCCTCACAGTGATCATCCGGAACACACGCCCCACGCAACACCGACCTGCCTTCCGCACCCGGCATCCCATTTGGCAGGCTGATCCCCGCAACAGGGGGATTGCACGGGAGGGAAGAACCGCCATGCACACGACTCAGGAACGCCACACCGACGGCTCCGCGCCCGGCGACCCCCGGCTGACCTGGAGTTCCTCCGAGGACGCGGCCCGGCCGCCGGTCCTGCTGCGCCGCCGCGACGGCATCCTGCCCGCCGTCGCGGCCGCCCTGTCCGTCCGGGGGGAGACCCTCACCTGCACCGCGGGCAAAGCGGACCAACCCCCCAGACTCCACCCCCTCGTCCAGGACTTCCTGGACACCCTGACCAGCGACCGGCGCGAACGCTTCACGGGCCGCTGCCCCGAAGCGGTCCTGCTGACCCGCTACCTGACGGCCCACGAGGCCGGCCGCAGCAAACGCGCCGCCCGCAAACCGCTCACCCACGGCGAGGCCCGGCGCGCGCTCAAGCAGGCCAAGCTGACGGCCCGCCACATCCGCGAGGACGGCGACCCCCGCCACGGCGCCTACGCCCCGCCGTGCCGCTCCTGCGGCGAGCTGCTGGCCCACTTCGGCGTCCGCCCCGTCGACCCCGCCGCCCCGACCACCGGCAGGAACTGACCACCACACCATGCGCGCATTCGACCGCACCGCCGCCACCCGCTTCCCCGTCGCCGTCGACGCCGCCCTGCGCGAGGCGGGCTGGCAGCCGGGCCGCTGGGACATCAAGGCCGCCGAGAACTGGGCCGACACCCTGCGCGCCCACGTCTCCCCCGCCGGGCACCGGCACACCGTCTTCCCGGCGGCGGTGGAGGCGTGGGCGGAGTTCGGAGGGCTGCGGGTGACGCCGCCGGGGGCCGGGCGGCACATCGCGCCCACGCCCTTCGAGATCGACCCGATGCACGGCCTGCACCTCGCCCGCACCGTCGCCGACCTCGGGCGGGCGCTGGGCGCCGACGTGTGCCCGCTCGGGCAGGAGCTCGACGGGCAGGCGGTGCTCGTGATCGACGCGCACGGCCGTGTCTACAGCCTGGACGCCACCGGCGACTGGTACCTCGGCTCGGACATCGACCACGCCATCGGCACGCTCGTCACCGGCACCCGCCCCTCCCGTCTGTCGGCCGCGCGCGGGTAACGACCGTCCCCTACGCCGCGTCCGGTATGACCGCCGAGACCCGGAAACCCCCCGCATCCGTCGGGCCGGAGACGAACACGCCCCCGAGCGCGGTCACCCGCTCCCGCATGCCCACCAGCCCGTTGCCGCCGCTCGGCAGGCCGGCGCCCGGCTGCTCGCCGTCGGAAGGGCCGTTCTCCACCTGCAGGGCCACCTCGGCGCCCCGGTGGGCCAGCCGCACCACGGCCTTCGCGCCGGGCGCGTGCTTGTGCACGTTGGTCAGCGCCTCCTGCACCACGCGATACGCCGTCTGCTCGACGTGCGGGGCGTACGAACGCTGGTCGCCGTGCACCGTCAGCTCGACGACCATGCCGGCCTCCCGGGACTGGTCGACCAGGTGCTCCAGGCCCTCCAGCGACGGCCCCCCGTCCGCCGCGTCCCCGGCGGCCTCGCCGGCGGCCCCGCGCACCCGCGCGGCGGCCACAGCGGCCACGGCCGCCAGCCGCTCCGGCCCGGCCGCGGCCCGCGCGGGCGCCGGGGCGGCGGCCTCGGACGAGGACGTGCGCAGCACGCCCAGCATCTCGCGCAGCTCCGTCAGCGCCTGCCGGCCCATGTCACCGACCAGGGCCGCGTTGCGCGACGCCTTCTCGGGATCCTTGAGCGCGACGGCCTGCAGCGCGGCGGAGTGCACGACCATCAGCGACACCCGGTGCGCGACGACGTCGTGCATCTCACGGGCGATACGGGTGCGCTCCTCGTTACGGGCCCACTCGGCCCGCTCCTCGGCCCGCTCCGCCAGCAGCGACAGCTCCCGCTCCAGGCCGTCCGCACGCTCCCGCAGGCTCTCCACCAGGCGCCGCCGGGCACCGACGTACAGGCCCAGCAGCAGGGGCGGCGCGGTGACGCCGAGCGCCATGACCACGGCGAAGGCGATCGCCGGCCACAGACCCGGGTGGTACGCGCCCGTCGCCACGTCCTGGTGGAAGCGGGCCAGGGCCACGATCACCGTGCCCGCGAACGACGCCGCCGCCAGCACCACGGTGATCCGCCGCGCCACCTCGGAGGCCGCGAGCGTGTACAGACCGACGACGCTGATCAGGAAGCCCATCTCGGCGGGCGTGATCGCGATCGACACCAGCACCACGGCCACGGGCCACCGCCGCCGCAACACCAGCGAGGCCCCCGCGGGTACACCGACGAGGCCGCCGACCGCTCCCGGCAGCCCGAGCTCGTGCGCGAAGGCCACACCCTCCAGCAGGCACTCCAGGGCGGACGCCAGGGCCAGCACCACGTCCAGCACCATGGCCCGCCGCCGCGCCCACCACCAAGGCCCCGAGGGCGCGCCCCGCGCGCCCTCCTCCACTATTGCCCCCGTTGTGGTCATACCACCCAGACTACGGGCGGGTGCCACCGGTTTTCGCGTGTCCACGACACGTGCCCCGGCACGCACCGTCGCATCAAGGGCCGCCGGTACGGCATAGTGTGAGGTGCCGAGCGATCAATCGGCACGGCCCCTCCGGGACAGTGTCCGTTTTGGCCGTCTTTGCAGTCCCCTGTGGTGTAATTGGCAACACTACGGTTTTTGGTGCCGTCTTTCCAGGTTCGAGTCCTGGCAGGGGAGCAGCGGACTTCACCTCACGGGTCCTGACCGCCCAGGTCAGGACCCTTGCGCGTTTCACCCCTCTTACGCCCCGGTATCCTGCGGGTGTCCACCCCCTCGAAGCCGAAGGGCACACCCGTGAGCGCCAACCGCCCGGCAGCCGTCGTCGTCCTCGCAGCGGGTGAGGGCACCCGCATGAAGTCCGCGACCCCCAAGGTCCTGCACGCGATCTGCGGCCGCTCCCTCGTCGGGCACGTCGTCGCCGCCGCTCGTGAGCTGGAGCCGGAGCACCTGGTGGTGATCGTGGGGCACGCCCGCGAGCAGGTTTCCGCGCATCTTTCCGAGATCGACCCCGGTGTGCGCACCGCCGTGCAGTACGAGCAGAACGGCACCGGTCACGCCGTGCGCATGGGTCTGGAGGAGCTGTCGAACAGCGGCGTCGCCCTCGACGGCACCGTGATCGTCGTCTGCGGTGACACCCCGCTGCTGACGGGCGAGACGCTGCAGCGTCTGGCGAGCACACATGCCGCCGACGGCAATGCCGTGACGGTGCTCACGGCCGAGGTGCCGGACTCGACCGGCTACGGCCGCATCGTGCGCGACGACAGCGGTGCCGTCACCGCGATCGTGGAGCACAAGGACGCCACCGACGCCCAGCGCGCCATCCGCGAGATCAACTCGGGTGTGTTCGCGTTCGACGCGAAGCTGCTGGCGGACGCCCTGGGCAAGGTGCGGACGGACAACAGCCAGGGCGAGGAGTACCTGACGGACGTCCTGGGCATCCTGCGTGAGGCCGGTCACCGTGTCGGCGCGGCCGTGGCGGACGACCACCGGGAGATCCTGGGCATCAACAACCGCGTCCAGCTCGCCGAGGCCCGCAAGCTGCTCAACGAGCGCCTGCTGCACGCGGCGATGATGAGCGGCGTCACGGTGGTGGACCCGGCGACGACGTGGGTGGACGTCACCGTGACCTTCGAGCCGGACGCGCTGGTGCAGCCGGGCACGCAGCTGCTGGGCGCCACGCACGTGGCGACCGGCGCCGAGGTGGGGCCGAACACCCGCCTGACGGACACCACCGTCCACGCGGGCGCCCGTGTGGACAACACGGTGGCCGACTCCGCCGTCATCGGCGAGGGTGCCAACGTCGGCCCGTACGCCTACCTGCGGCCCGGCACGCGCCTCGGCGCGAAGTCGAAGGCGGGGGCGTACGTCGAGATGAAGAACGCCACGATCGGCGAGGGCACGAAGGTGCCGCACCTGTCGTATGTGGGCGACGCGACGATCGGCGAGTACACGAACATCGGCGCGGCGAGCGTCTTTGTGAACTACGACGGTGTGAGCAAGCACCACACCACGATCGGCTCGCACTGCCGTACCGGATCGGACAACATGTTTGTGGCTCCGGTCACGATCGGGGACGGCGCGTACACCGCTGCCGGCTCGGTCATCACCAAGGATGTGCCCCCGGGTTCGCTGGCCGTCGCACGTGGTCAGCAGCGCAACATCGAGGGCTGGGTGGCGCGCAAGCGCCCGGGAAGCGCGGCCGCCGAGGCCGCCGAGGCTGCTCGCCGGGACAGCGAGGGCGAGCAGTGACCGTGACACCGGCACGCCGTGCGGGGCGTACCGTGATAAGCGCACACAAAGCGACATCCAAGGAGACTGTGCTGTGACCGGGATCAAGACGACCGGCGAGAAGAAGCTGATGCTCTTCTCCGGCCGCGCCCACCCCGAGCTTGCCGAGGAGGTCGCGCACCAGCTGGGCGTCGGCCTGGTCCCGACCAAGGCCTTCGACTTCGCCAACGGTGAGATCTACGTCCGCTTCCAGGAGTCCGCGCGCGGCGCCGACTGCTTCCTGATGCAGAGCCACACGGCTCCCATCAACAAGTGGGTCATGGAGCAGCTCATCATGATCGACGCGCTCAAGCGCGCGTCGGCCCGCTCCATCACCGTGATCCTGCCGTTCTACGGCTACGCCCGTCAGGACAAGAAGCACCGCGGTCGCGAGCCCATCTCGGCCCGTCTGATCGCGGACCTGATGAAGACGGCCGGTGCCGACCGCATCCTGACGGTCGACCTGCACACCGACCAGATCCAGGGCTTCTTCGACGGCCCGGTGGACCACCTGTTCGCGCTGCCGATCCTGGCGGACTACGTGGGCGCCAAGGTCGACCGCGACAAGCTGACCGTGGTCTCCCCCGACGCCGGCCGCGTGCGCGTCGCCGACCGCTGGTGCGACCGTCTGGGCGCGCCGCTGGCGATCGTGCACAAGCGCCGCGACAAGGACGTCGCCAACCAGGTGACCGTCCACGAGGTCGTGGGTGACGTCAAGGGCCGCGTGTGCGTCCTGGTCGACGACATGATCGACACCGGTGGCACGATCTGCGCCGCCGCCGATGCGCTCTTCGCGCACGGTGCCGCGGACGTCATCGTGACGGCCACGCACGGCGTGCTCTCCGGTCCGGCCGCGGACCGTCTGAAGAACTCCAAGGTGAGCGAGTTCGTCTTCACCAACACGCTGCCGACGCCGAACGAGCTGGAGCTCGACAAGATCACGGTCCTGTCGATCGCCCCGACGATCGCGCGCGCGGTGCGCGAGGTGTTCGAGGACGGCTCCGTGACCAGCCTCTTCGACGAGCTGGGCTGATCCGGTACTGATCGGATTGCCGATCGGATACTGATCGATTTCTGGGCGGCCTCCCCCGCCGGGTAGACTCTGCGAGTTGCTCGGCGAGGGAGGCCGCACTCATGTGCGGCGGTCCGTTATCGACGCGCTCTTCGTAGCAGGCCTGTCGTGGGCCGGGTAACCCGTCCACCACAAGATCTGTCACGAGGAGTGCACCATGGCCGAGGTCAAGCTCAACGCCGCCGTCCGCACCGAGTTCGGCAAGGGCTCCGCCCGCCGCATCCGCCGCGCCCACCAGGTTCCGGCCGTCGTCTACGGCCACGGTGCCGAGCCGGTTCACGTGTCCCTGCCGGGCCACGACCTGATGATGGCGCTCAAGACCCCGAACGTCCTGCTGTCCCTGGACATCGAGGGCCGCAACGAGCTGGTCATCCCCAAGCAGGTCCAGCGTGACGCGCTCAAGGGCTTCCTGGAGCACGTCGACCTGCTCGTCGTCAAGCGCGGCGAGACCGTCACCGTCGAGGTTCCGGTCCACACCGAGGGCGAGCTGGCCCCGGGCGGCAACCTGCTGGAGCACACCCTGACCGCCCTGCCGGTCGAGGCCGAGGCCACCCACATCCCCGAGGCCGTCACCGTCTCCGTCGCGGGCCTGGAGGCCGGTGCCTCCGTCCTGGCCAAGGACGTCGTCCTGCCGGCCGGTGTCGCGCTGGCCGTGGACGCCGACGCCGTCGTCCTGCACGTCGTCGCCGGTGACGTCGCCCCGGTCGAGGCCGAGGGCGCCGAGGCCTGATCCAGGCCCCGGTAGTTCTTTTCGACCCACCGCCGTCCCGCTTTCCAGGAGGAAGCGGGACGGCGGTCGGCGTATGAAGGAGACATGCAGATGACGGACGGCTCCAGCCCCTGGCTGATCGTGGGCCTGGGCAACCCGGGCCCCGAGTACGCGGGCAACCGCCACAACGTGGGCTTCATGGTCGCCGACCTGCTCGCGGAGCGGATGGGCGGCAGGTTCAAGGCGCACAAGGCGCGGGCCCAGGTCGTCGAGGGCCGGATCGGCCCGCCGGGCCCGGCCTCGCAGCGGGTCGTGGTCGCCAAGCCGATGTCGTTCATGAATCTGTCGGGCGGCCCGACGACCGCCCTGCGCGACTTCTACAAGGTGCCGGTCGAGCGGATCGTCGTCGTCCACGACGAGCTGGACATCGACTACGGGGTGCTGCGGCTGAAGGTGGGCGGCGGCGACAACGGCCACAACGGCCTGAAGTCGATCACCAAGTCGCTGGGCCCGGACTACTGCCGCGTCCGCTTCGGCATCGGCCGCCCGCCGGGGCGCATGCAGGTCGCCGACTTCGTCCTGAAGGACTTCTCCTCCACGGAGCGCAAGGACCTGGACTACGAGGTCGATCGCGCGGCGGATGCGGTCGAGTCCCTCGTGCTGGACGGCCTGGAGCGCGCCCAGAGCACGTACAACGGCTGAGGCCGTACCGGACGGACCGCGGGCCCGTCCGGTACTCCGCCGGCTCAGCCCGTGTTGCGCAGGCCCGCCGCGATGCCGTTCACGGTCAGGAGCAGGGCGCGCGAGACCACGGAGTCCGGGGCTTCGCCCCGGGCCGCCGCCTCGCGCTGCCGGTGCAGCAGCGTCACCTGCAGGTAGGAGATCGGGTCGAGGTAGGCGTCGCGGACGCGGAACGTCTGCCGCAGGACGGGGCTGGCCGCCAGCAGCTCGTCCTCGCCGGTGATCCGCAGGACTTCCTGCACGGTCAGCTCGTGCTCCGCCTTGATCACGTCGAAGACGTGCCGCAGTTCCTGCGGGACGAGGGTGTCGACGTAGTGCTGTGCGATGCGCAGGTCCGTCTTGGCCAGCGTCATTTCGACGTTGGAGAGGAAGTTGCGGAAGAAGTGCCAGCGCTCGTGCATCTCGGCGAGGACGGAGTCCAGGCCGGCCTCGCGGGCGGCGCGCAGGCCGGAGCCGACGCCGAACCAGCCGGGCACGATCTGCCGTGACTGCGTCCAGCCGAAGACCCACGGGATGGCGCGCAGGCCGTCGAGGCCGGCGCCGGAGTCGGGGCGGCGGGAGGGCCGGGAGCCCAGGTGCAGCTCGGCGAGCTGGTCGACGGGCGTGGAGGCGAAGAAGTACGCGGGCAGGTCGGGGTCCTCGACCAGGCGCCGGTAGGCGCCGTGGGCGGCGTCGGAGACGGTGTCCATGGCCGCGTCCCAGCGGGCGAGCGCCTCGTCGGACTGCCGGGGGGCGGTGTGCAGGGCGGAGGCCTGCAGGGTGGCGGCGACGGTCAGTTCGAGGTTCTCCCGGGCGAGGGAGGGGATCAAGTACTTGTCGGAGATGACCTCGCCCTGCTCGGTCACCTTGATCTCGCCCTCCAGGGTGCCCCACGGCTGGGCGAGGATCGCGTCGTGGGTGGGGCCGCCGCCGCGGCCGACGGTGCCGCCGCGGCCGTGGAAGAGCCGCAGCCGCACCCCGTAGCGGTGGGCGACGTCGCGCAGGCGGCGCTGGGCCCGGTGGATCTCCCACTGCGAGGTGGTGATGCCGCCGAACTTCGAGGAGTCGGAGTAGCCGAGCATGACCTCCTGCACGTCGCCCCGCAGGGCGACCAGGCGCCGGTAGGAGGGGTCGGCGAGCATCTCGTCGAGGATCCGGTCGGCCTCGCGCAGCTCGTCCGTGGTCTCCAGCAGCGGCACGATGCCGATCTTCGCCCAGCCGGCGTGCAGGTCGATCAGGCCGGCCTCGCGGGCGAGGACGGCGGCGGCGAAGACGTCGTCCGCGCCCTGGCACATGGAGATGATGTACGACTCGACGACCTCGGGGCCGAAGGTCTTGAGGGCCTCGCCGATGGTGTGGAAGACGCCGAGGGTCTTCTGGCCGGCCGCGTCCAGCGGTGCGGGGGTGGGGGCCAGCGGGCGGCGGGAGCGCAGTTCCTTGGCGAGCAGCCGGCCGCGGTAGTCGCGCGGCATGTCGGCGTAGCGCCAGGACTCCTCGCCGAGCCGGTCGAAGAGCTGGCCGAGGGCGTGGTGGTGGGCGTCGGCGTGTTCGCGCACGTCCATGGTGGCCAGGTGCAGGCCGAAGGCGGCGAGGGTGCGCAGGGCCCGCTCCAGGCGCCCGTCGGCGATGAGCCGGCCGCGGTGGGCGCGCAGGGAGTCCTGGATGAGCTGCAGGTCGGCCAGGAGTTCGCCGGTGCCGAGATAGTCGCGGCCCTCCTGGTGGGGGGTGCCCTTGGCGAGCCGTTCGCGGGTGTTGACCAGCTTCTGCCGGATGCAGGTGGCCTTGAGGCGGTAGGGCTCCTCGGCGTTGAGCCGCTTGTAGCGGGGGCTGATCTCGGGGAGCAGTTCGAGGTCGTGCTGGAGGGAGGTGAGCAGTTCCTCGGTGGCGCCGCTGTTGCGGATGGAGTTGGACAGGGCGCCGCGCAGCACGTCGACGAGTTCGAGGGCGTCGGTGATGCCGTGCTCGTGCTGCAGTATCAGCACGTCCCAGGTGACGTCGGGGGTGACGTTGGGGTTGCCGTCGCGGTCGCCGCCGATCCAGGTGCCGAAGGTCAGCGGGCGGGTGGTGGCGGGCAGGTCGAGGCCGACTCGCTCGAGCTCGGCCTGGAGGTCCTCCAGGACGTCGCCGACGGCGTCGGCGTGCAGCTCGTCGAGGTAGTAGATGGCGTTGCGGGCCTCGTCGGTGGGCTCGGGGCGGGAGACGCGCAGCTCGTCGGTCTGCCAGAGCAGGTCGATGTTCTCGGCGAGCCGCAGGTCGGTGCGGCGCCGGTCGCCCTCGCCGGGGGCGTGGGCGGTGGGGTCGTCGAGGAGCTCGGCGATGCGGCGGAGCTTGTTCAGGACGCTGCGCCGGGCGGCCTCGGTGGGGTGGGCGGTGAAGACGGGGCGCACGCCGAGGTGCTCGATCGTCTGCCGCAGGTGTTCGGGGTCGGCGTCCTTGAGCTGGTCGGCGGTGCGGGCGAGGATCGAGCCCTCGGCGGCGCGGCGGGCGCGCAGTTCGCGGCCGCGGTGCACCTGCTCGGTGATGTTGGCCAGGTGGAAGTAGGTGGAGAAGGCCCGCACCAGCTTGGCGGCGGTCTGCGGGTCGGTGCTGCCGAGGAGTTCGGCGGCGGCTTCGCCGTCCGTACGGGTCAGGGCGCGCACGCGCTCGACGAGGTCGAGGAGCTCTTCACCCTCCTGGCGGACCAGGGTCTCGCCGAGGAGGTCGCCGAGACGGCGGATGTCGGCGCGCAGGGCGGCGTTGGTGTTGTCGGCACTGCTCACAGGTGCGGCTCCTTGCGGTGTTTCCGAGCACGTCTGGAGGGGTGGCGGACCGCGCTGTCCGACGCCCCCAGCATAGGTCGCCGGGCGACGCGCGGTCGGCCGCGGCCTCTTGCCCGGGGGCCGAGCCCTGCCATACTTACGAAGCCGTAGGTTACGGAACCGTAGCCACGAGACCGTAGCCAAGCCCCGACCCCCCTGAGGGATTCCATGACTGCAAGCCCCGACGTGATCGAAAACGCGCCGAAGGCCCAGGAGACCCCCCTGCCCTCCGCCACTCTCGGAGGGGAGCAACGCCGGTCGATCGAGCAGATCACCCTGCTGCTGTTCATCGTCGTTCCGTTTCTCGCCCTGCTCGCCGCGGTCCCGCTCGCCTGGGGCTGGGGTGTCAGCTGGCTGGATCTCGCACTGATGACGGCCATGTACTTCATCGGCTGCCACGGCATCACCATCGGCTACCACCGCTACTTCACGCACGGCGCGTTCAAGGCCAAGCGGCCCCTGCGGATCACGTTGGCGATCATGGGTTCGATGGCGGTCGAGGGGCCGCTGGTGCGCTGGGTCGCCGACCACCGCAAGCACCACAAGTTCTCCGACGGCGAGGGCGACCCGCACTCGCCGTGGCGCTACGGCGAGAGCGTGCCGGCCCTGCTGAAGGGCCTGTGGTGGGCCCACGTCGGATGGATGTTCGACTCCGAGCAGACGCCGCAGCAGAAGTACGCCCCGGACCTGATCAAGGACCCGGCCATCCGCGCGATCTCGCGGCAGTTCGTGCTGTGGACGACGATCTCGCTGCTGATCCCCCCGCTGGTGGGCGGCCTGGCCACCTGGTCCTGGCAGGGCGCGGTGACGGCCTTCTTCTGGGGCTCGCTGGTGCGGGTGGCACTGCTGCACCACGTGACCTGGTCGATCAACTCCATCTGCCACGCGGTCGGCAAGCGCCCGTTCAAGTCGCGCGACCGCTCCGGCAACGTGTGGTGGCTGGCCGTCCTGTCCTGCGGCGAGTCCTGGCACAACCTGCACCACGCCGACCCCACCTCCGCCCGGCACGGCGTGCTGCGGGGCCAGCTGGACTCCAGCGCCCGCCTCATCCGCTGGTGCGAGCAGGCCGGCTGGGCGTACGACGTGCGCTGGCCGGACGCGGACCGGATCGCCGCCAAGCGGCGGCCCCGGGAGACGGGCGGGGAGGGAAGTGCCGCACACGCGGCATGATTGACGGCGTGGCGATCGACAGCAATACCAACGACAAGGACCTGCCCGCCCCCTCCGGGAGCCGGCGCCCGCGCCCGCGCCGGGTGCGGATGACCGGCGCGGAGCGCCGCGAGCAGCTCCTGGACATCGGTCGCGCGCTCTTCGCCGAGCGGGGGTTCGAGGGCACGTCGGTGGAGGAGATCGCGGCGAAGGCCGGGGTCTCCAAGCCGGTGGTCTACGAGCACTTCGGCGGCAAGGAGGGACTGTACGCGGTGGTGGTCGACCGCGAGATGCGCCAGCTGCTCGACATGGTCACCGGCGCCCTGACCGCGGGCCACCCCCGCGAGCTCCTGGAGCAGGCGGCGTTCGCCCTTCTGGACTACATCGAGAAGTACACGGACGGCTTCCGCATCCTCGTGCGGGACTCGCCGGTGGCCCAGTCGACGGGCACCTTCGCCTCACTGATCAGCGACATCGCCACCCAGGTGGAGGACATCCTGGGCCTGGAGTTCAAGGCCCGCGGCTTCGACGCGAAGCTCGCCCCCCTCTACGCCCAGGCGCTGGTGGGCATGGTGGCCCTGACCGGCCAGTGGTGGCTGGACGTGCGCAAGCCGAAGAAGGCCGAGGTGGCCGCGCACCTGGTCAACCTCGCCTGGCACGGCCTGGACGGCCTGGAGCCCAAGCCCCGCCTGGTGGGCCACCGCAAGAGCTGACCGACCGGGCCCCTCGGGCCCGGTCGGCAGGACGGCCGCGCCGCGATCAGTCCGGCTTCCGTGCCACCACGAACACCCGTCGGAACGGGAACGGCGTGCCGTACGGGCGGCTCGGGTACGCCTCGCACAGCAGGGCCGCGTACTCCGTGAGGAAGGCGGCCGTTGCCTCCGCATCGTCCGCGAGCGCCGTCAGGGCCGGGCGCAGGCCCGTGCCCTTGATCCAGTCGAGGACGGGGTCCTCGCCCTGCAGGACGTGGACGTACGTCGTCTCCCAGGCGTCCACCGTGCAGCCGAGCCGGGTCAGCCGGTCGAGGTACTCCTGGGGCTGCAGGACCTCGACCCGGCGCCGGCCGGCCTCGCCGAGGCGGTCGTGCCAGCGCGGGGAGGCGCACAGGTCGCGCAGCAGGGCGTGGCTGGGGGCGTCGCCGTTGCCGGGGACCTGGAAGGCGAGCGTGCCGCCGGGGGTGAGGGCCTCGATCCAGGCGGCGAAGGACTGCGCGTGGCCGGGGACCCACTGGAGGGCCGCGTTGGAGACGATGAGGTCGCAGGGCCCGTCGGGCTGCCAGTCGGCGAGGTCGGCGTGGGCGAAGGCGAGCCGGCCGCCGCCGGGGGTGACTCCGGCGTGGGTACGGGCCCGGGCGAGCATCTCGGGGGAGTTGTCGAGGCCGAGGACGTCGGCGTCGGGCCAGCGTGCGGTGAGCAGGGCCGTGATGTTGCCGGCGCCGCAGCCGAGGTCGGCGATGCGGGCGGGCCGCCGGCCCTGTTCGGGCGGGTCGGGGATGCGGGCGAGCAGATCGCGGAAGGGCCGGGTGCGGGGGCCGCTGTGGCGCAGGTACTGGCCGGGGTCCCAGGAGGGTGTGGCTACTGGGGGCATGCCCTCAGGATCCTCACCCGCTTATCTTGATGTCAAGAGACTTCATGTCGACAGACCAACTACACTAATCACATGGAGGACGAGGTCGATCGGCTGGTCGCGGCGTGGCGCCGAGAGCGCCCCGATCTCGACGTGGAACCACTGGAAGTGCTCAGCCGGGTCTCCCGGCTCGCCCGGCACCTCGACCGGGCCCGGCGCACCGCGTTCGCCGAGCACGAGCTCGAACCCTGGGAGTTCGACGTGCTCACCGCGCTGCGCCGCGCCGGCTCGCCGTACCAGCTCTCGCCGGGCCAGCTGCTCACCCAGACCCTGGTCACCTCCGGCACCATGACCAACCGCATCGACCGGCTCGCCAAGAAGGGCCTGGTCCGGCGGGAGCCCGACCCCAGCGACCGGCGCGGCGTGCTCGTCCGGCTCACCGACGAGGGGCGGGACCGGGCCGACCAGGCGCTGGCCGGCCTGCTCGCCCAGGAGCGGGCCATCCTCGTCGAGCTCTCCCCCGCCCGGCGCTCCGAACTGGCCGGGCTGCTACGCCAGTTGACCGCCCCGTTCGACAACGTCCCCGGTTAGGTCCACCGGGCCGACCCCGGCCCGCCGGGCCAGCGCCACGGCCGCCAGCGTGGAGTGCACGCCCAGCTTGCCCAGCACGTTCTGCATGTGGGTGCGGACCGTGTGCGGGGAGAGGTACAGCCGCTCGGCGACGGCCTTGCGGCCCAGCCCCGCCACCATGCAGCGCAGCACTTCCCGTTCGCGCGGCGTGAGCGACTCCACCAGCCGCTCGCTCTCCGTACGGTGCTTGCGCGCGGCCGTCAGCTCGCGCAGCACGCCCGTCAGGAGGGCCGGCGGCAGGTGCGTCTCGTCGCGCAACACCCCTCGTATCACCGCGAGCAGGCGGGAGAGCGAGCAGTCCTTGGCCACCCAGCCGCCCGCGCCCGCCTGCAGCGCGGCCGCGGCCCGGCGCGGGTCGTCCCGCTCGGCCAGCACCACCGTGCGCACTCCCGGATGGCCCGTGCGCACCCTGCCGACCAGCGAGATCCCGTCGACCGTGCTGTCGGTGCCGTCCCCGCCGGGACCCCGGGGCTGCGCCGGTACGTGCGCCACCTCCCCGCCCGCCGCCGCGCCGAGGTCGGCGTCGATCAGCAGCACGTCGAAACGCCGCCCTTCACCTGCCGCGCGCTCCAGCGCGCGCAGCGCCGCCGGCCCGCTGCCGGCGGCCGCGACGTCCACGTCCTGCTCCGCCGCGAGGGCGGCGGCGAGCGACTCGGCGAAGATGCGGTGGTCGTCGACCACCAATACCCGAATACGTGCCACAACCACCCCCATGTCCTGGTGGGCGAACACAGCGCGGGTACGGCGCCCGGGCGGGGGCCGCCGCACGCGCACGGCCGCCGCCGTGCCCGACAACCACCCCACCCCGGGCGTCGTACCTGCCTGCCTCGCCCCCTGATCAGCACCGGCCCCCACCGGCGCTGTGATTCAGCGTACGGCCGGGGCGGGGTGCCGGTGGCGTATTGGCAAAAGTGCTTGACCCCGCTGTTTATGGTGAGCTTTATGTTCAGTATTGAGGCGGTGAACGATCCCGAACGACGGGATGTGGTGCACGCGCGTCTGCGGGCGAGCAATGCCGAACACTCGTCCGTCATCCGCGCGTTGGCCGGAACGTCCGCGCGGGACGCCGTCCCGCTGCACGTCTTCGCCACCGGCCCGGACGGCGAACTGGCCGGCGGCGCCACAGGCCACCTGCAGTGGCACTGGCTCCACCTCGAACTCCTGTGGGTCGACCCCCGGCACCGCGGCAGCGGGCTCGGCAGCCGCCTGGTCGCGCGGGCGGAGGAGGAGGCCCGCACCGTGCACGGCGCCGTGGGCAGCCAGGTGGAGACCTGGGACTTCCAGGCCCCGGACTTCTACCGCAAGCTCGGCTACGAGCTGATCGCCACGATCGACGACTATCCGCCGGGCGTGACCGACCACCTGCTGACCAAGCGCTTCGGCTCCTGACGCCCCTGACGCTCCCGATGCCTCAGCGCGGCCGGGCCCGGTGCGCGCCCGCTGCCGGCACCGCCTCGAAGACGGCCGGGGCGCGGCCGCCCGCGGCGGTGAGCGCGGCGGACACCGCCTCCCTCACCTTCCCCACCGCCCCCGTCTCCACCAGGGCGATGACCGATCCCCCGAACCCGGCCCCCGTCATCCGCGCCCCCAGGGCGCCGGCCGCGACGGCCGCGTCCACCACGAGGTCCGACTCCGCGCAGGAGACGGCGAAGTCGTCGCGCAGCGACGCGTGGCCGGCCGTCAGCAGGGGGCCGACCGCCCGGACGTCCCCGGCGTCGAGCAGCGCCGCCACCTGCGCGACGCGGTCGTTCTCGGTCACCACGTGCCGCACGAGCGGGCGCAGCTCCGGGGCGCCCGACGCCTCCAACGCGTCGAGCACGTCGTCCAGTTGCCCGTACGGCACGTCGCGCAGCGCGCGCAGGCCCAGCCTCCGGGCGGCGCGCTCGCAGCCCGCGCGCCGTCGCGCGTACTCGCCCGCCCCCACCGCGTGCGCGACCCGCGTGTCGACGACCAGCAGCCGCAGCCCGGCACCCGCCGCGTCGAACGGCACCTGCCGCCGCGACAGGTCCCGGGTGTCCAGGTGCAGCACGTGCCCGGCCTCGCAGCAGGCCGCCGCCATCTGGTCCATGACCCCGCACGGGACGCCCGCGAAGTCGTTCTCGGCGCGCTGCGCCAGCAGGGCCAGCCCGGGCCGCCCGATGCCCAGCCCGTACAGCTCGTCGAGCGCCAGCACCGTGGCCACGCCCAGCGCGGCGGACGACGAAAGGCCCGCGCCCGCCGGCAGCTCGCTCTCCACGTGCAGGTCGGCGCCGCCCACCGGGTGCCCCGCGGTGCGCAGCGCCCACAGCACGCCCGCCGGATAGGCGGCCCAGCCGCGCACCGCGCCAGGCACCGGGTCCCCCGCGTCCACGATCCCGTCGCCGGCCGCCGCGGCGGAGTGCACCCGCAGCCGGCCGTCGGCGCGGGCCCGGGCGGCCACCCAGGTGCGCAGCGGCAGCGCGAACGGCATGACGAAGCCCTCGTTGACGTCCGTGTACTCCCCGATCAGGTTGACCCGGCCCGGCGCCGCCCACACCCCCGCGCACGGCGTCCCGTACCGGGCGCGGAACGCCCGCGCGGCCCGCTCCGCGCTCACCCGCGCCGCCGGGCGAACTCCCAGGCGTCCTCGACGATCCCGGCCAGGTCCGGCCGCCGGGGCCGCCAGCCGAGCACCTCGGCGGCCCGGGCGGCCGAGGCCACGAGGACGGCCGGGTCGCCGGGCCGCCGCGGCGCCGGGCGCTCCGGTACGGGGTGCCCGGTCACCTTGCGGACGGTCTCGACGACCTCGCGCACGGAGAAGCCGTTGCCGTTGCCGAGGTTGCACACCAGGTGCTCGCCCGGGCGCACGGCGTCGAGCGCCAGCAGGTGGGCCTCGGCGAGGTCGGCGACGTGGATGTAGTCGCGCACGCACGTCCCGTCGGGCGTCGGGTAGTCGTCGCCGAAGACGTCGACCGCCTCGCGCTCGCCCAGGGCCACCTGCAGCACGATCGGGATCAGGTGGGTCTCGGGGGCGTGCCGCTCGCCGTGGCGGCCGTGGGCGCCGGCGACGTTGAAGTAGCGCAGGGACACCGCCCCCAGGCCGTGGGCCGCGCACTCCCCCGCGATCATGTGGTCCACGGCGAGCTTGCTCGCGCCGTAGGGATTGGTGGGGGCGGTGGGGGCGTCCTCGGTGAGGGGGACGGCGGCCGGTTCGCCGTAGACGGCGGCGGTGGAGGAGAAGACGAGGCGGCGCACGCCGGCCTCCCGCATGGCCGCCAGCAGGTCGAGCGTGCCGCCGGTGTTGTTGCGCCAGTACTTCTCGGGGTCGGCCACGGACTCCCCGACCTGCGAGCAGGCGGCGAAGTGCAGCACGGCGTCGTACGAGCCGTTCACGTGGCGCGCGGCGTCCTGCACGCGCCCCTCGACGAAGTCCGCGCCCTCGGGCACGGCGTCACGGTGCCCCGTCGACAAGTCGTCCAGGACCGTCACCCGGTGCCCCGCCCGCAGCAGGTGCTCCGCCACCACGCTGCCCACATAACCCGCACCACCGGTGACCAGGAACGTCCCCGCGCTCATGCGCTCGCCGCCTTTCGCAGTCGCTCGGCCGCGGCCTCCGGCGGCACGTCGTTGACGAAGACGTTCATGGCGGACTCCGAACCCGCGAGGAACTTCAGCTTGCCGGGAGCCCGGCGCACGGTGAAGAGCTGAAGGTGAAGGCCGAATTCATCCCTGTGGGGGTGCGCCACGGGCGCCTGGTGCCACGCACACACGTACGGAGTGGGCGGCGCCCCCGCGCCGAACAGCCGGTCGAAGCGGCGCAGCAGGTCCAGGTGCAGCGCCGGGAACTCGGCGCGGGCCGCGTCGTCCAGGGCGAGCAGGTCCGGGACGCGGCGGCGCGGATGCACCTGGACCTCGTACGGCCAGCGGGCGGCCCGCGGCACGAAGGCCGTCCAGTGCGCGCCCTCGGCGACGACCCGGCGGCCGTCGACGCGCTCGGCCGCCACGACGTCCTCGAAAAGGTTCCGCCCGGTCTCCGCCCGGTGGGCGGCAGCACGCTCCAGCATCCGGGCGGTGCGCGGCGTCACGAACGGATAGGCGTAGATCTGCCCGTGCGGATGCGCCAACGTGACACCTATCTCGATGCCGCGGTTCTCGAAACAGAAGACCTGCGCCACCCCGGGCAGCGCCGACAGCTCCGCCGTCCGGTCCGTCCAGGCGGCGAGCACCAGCGCGGCCCGCTCCGGGGCGAGAGCGGCGAACGAGGCGTCGTGGTCGTCGGTGAAACACACCACCTCGCAGCGGCCCGTCTCCCCCGACAGGGCGGGGAAACGATTCTCGAAGACGGCGACGTCGTAATCGGCGGCCGGAATCTCCGTCGGCCGCCCCGGCCGGGACGGACACAACGGACACTGCTCGGGGGGCGGCAGATGCGTACGGTCCTGCCGGTGCGAGGCGACGACGACGCCCTCCCCGAGCAGCGGATCGTCACGGACCTCGCCGGCGGCGGGGCGCGGCGGGAGGGTACGCGCGTCGGTGACGGCGGCGCGGGCGGCGTCGTCGCGGGCGTCGTAATAGATCAGCTCGCGGCCGTCCGCGAGCCGGGTGGCCGTCTTCTTCACGGCACCATCCCTCCCCGGGAGGGGGCCACCCGCAAACGGGCGCGCCCCGTAGGGGCGCGGGGAACTGCGCGATCAGCCACGACGCGCCCACAGACGCAGTGCTGTGCTCCACCGGGCCCTGGGGTAGCGCCTCGGCTGCCGGCCGTCGGTGGCCGATCGCGCAGTTCCCCGCGCCCCTGACGGGGCGCCGTGGTGCGGCCCTAGCGGCCCGGCTGGGCCGGGATCGCGCCCGCTCCGCGTGCCGCCGCCCGTTCCAACAGGCCCGTGCGCGCGGCCAGCGCCGCCGCCTCCAGCCTCGACCCGACGCCGAGTTTCATGAGCACCCGCTGCACGTGCGTGCGGGCCGTGCTGGGCGCTATTCCCATGCCCGCCGCGATGAGCCGCGTGTCCTCGCCCTCGGCGACCCGGACCAGGACCTCCACCTCGCGCGGCGTGAGCAGCTGCAGCAGTCGCGCGCCTTCGTCGTCCGGCTGGGCGGCCGGGTTGAGCAGCTCGACGAAGGCTCCCTGGAGCAGTTGCGGATCGACGGCCGCCTCGCCGGCCCGCGCCTTCATCATGGCGCGCTCGACGCCTTCGATGCGCTCGTTGTGCCGGACGTACCCGGAGGCTCCGGCGGCGAAGGCGGCCGCGATGCCCAGGGGGTTGGGCACGGGGCCGAGGACGACGACGGCGACCTGGGGGCGTTCGCGTTTGATGCGGACGACGGGGTCGAAGACGCCCGGCTCGGCCGGGGACGCGGTGCCGAGCAGGCACACCTCGGGTGCGCGGCTGATGACCAGTTCCGCCGCTCCCGCGCTGGGCGCGGCCGCCGCGAGGACGCGGTGGCCGCGCAGCTTCAGCGCCGAGGCGAGGGCCTCGGCCAGCAGTCGATGGTCGTCGACCACCATGAGCCGCACGCCCATCAGCTTCCCCCCTGTCGCCCGACTGTCCGTGCGCGGTGGCCCGGTACCGACCACGCAAGTCTGTATGTCTCCATGTCTCCCCGGCACCCTCTTGCCCGGGAAGCTACACGCTTGTTCGACGTTCCGCGCCCCTTACCGGTGAGAAGTCCCCCGGAATGCCGAAATCCCTGCCAATCACGTGTACTTCCCGACTGAAACGGATCGTTCAGGCATGCACACGCGGTGGACAGGGATACGGCTGGAGCGCTCGTCAAATGATCAGGATCAGCTGCCCCCGAAGATCATGAAGGCGTATTCCTTGCCGAGCTGCACCGAGCGCGGCTTGTCGGCGTACTTGCTGCCCAGGTAGAGCCGGCCCTGGCTCCACAGCGCCGGGTTGAGGGTGGGCGTGAGGCGGCTCTCGCTCTGGGCCGAGGCGGTCGGATTCTTCAGCAGGACATCGGTCTTGAACGACTTCGGATCGATCCGTACCACCTTGCCGCCCGACTTGTAGGTCGGGTCCTGGTAACCGATGGCGTAGCCGTCCTTGTCGATGCCCAGCGGGACCAGAGTGGAACCGGGTGTGCCCTCGGCCTTGCCCCGCGACCGGCCGGTGGCCAGGTCGAATCCGACGATCTCGTTGACGCGACCGGGCTGCTGCGGGTTGCCGCTGGTGTGGTCCTCGGTCGGCAGGTAGAGGGTGTCCTTGCTGACGGCGAGCTTGAAGCAGCCCTCGACGTTGGTGGCGTCGCACTTCGGCGTGTAGGCGCCGTTCTCCGAGGAGATCTTCGAGCGCAGCTTGGCCTCGCTGCCGCTGTCGTCGAGCACCATGAAGTCGGAGGCCGCGCTGCCACTGTGGTCACCGGCGTCGACGGCGATCACCAGCGGGTCGGTCGAGGCAACATGGACCCAGTTCAGCCCCGACGGCACCTTGAAGACCGACTTGATCGCCCCGCTGCCCGGGTCGAGGGTCTGCACCTGCATCTGCGGCCGGTCGTACTGACCGCAGCGGCGCACCGCGACGAGCTTGCTGCCGCCGCCGTAGCCGTCGTCGCGGCAGTCGTCGCCCTGCTTGGGCTTCCACAGCTCCTTGCCGTCCATCGACCAGGCCGCGCCGCCGCTCGTCCCGCCCGCGGCGACCGTGCCACCGCCGACGGTGACCTCGTTGAAGCGCAGGTCCTGGTCGCCGTTCTTCAGCGACTTCTGCCACAGCTTCTTGCCGTTGTTGAGGTCGAGGGCGACGACCTGGCTGCACGGGCCGCCGTACTTCTGGTCGGCGCTCGGCTTGCTGGACTTGGTGAGCACCGCGGTCTTGCCGTCGGCCGTGGTCTGCTGGGAGGACCAGCAGATCTCGCCGTCGAGCGGAATCTCCCACTGCTTGCCGCCGGAGAGGCCGTAGCCGACCACCTTGTAGACGTCGGCTTTGGCGGCAACCTTGTCGGTGACCCACATGCCCTTGACGGAGACGAGGTCGGTGACCTGTGCCGGCTCGGTGCCGAAGAGCAGCTTGCCGTCGACCGTGCGCGGCGCCTTGCCGCCGCCCTGCGGGCCGTTGCCGGACTGGCTGGTGGAGCCGCCGCTCTTGGCCTCGTCGTCCTTGCCGCCGCCCTGGGTGGCGAACCAGACGCCGCCACCGGCGACGAGCAGCAGCGCGACGGCGGCGCTGACGATGACCGCCGTGCGCTTCTTCGTCCCGGCGGGAGCGGGGGCGCCCGGGTAGGGAGCTGCGCCCGGGTAGGGGGCGGACATGGGCGGGTACGCGCCGGGCTGCGGGGCCTGACCGGGGTAGCCGTAGCCGCCGGCGGGCGGCGCGGGCGGGTAGCCGTAGCCGGGGGGCGCGGTGGGCGGCGGGGGCGTCTGCGGGTAGCCGTAGCCGGGGTCGCCGGGCCGCCCGCCGGGCGGGGGCGGCGGAGGCGGCGGCCCCTGCGGCGGCTGCGGGGCCGGCGGAGCCTGGGGCGCCGGCACCTGCGGGGGCTGCGGGGCCGGCGGAGCCTGGGGCGCCGGCACCTGCGGGGGCTGCTGCGGGCTCACCACCAAGGTGGGCTGCGGCGCGGCGGCCGGCGGCTGGGCGGGGGGCGCCTGCGGCGGCTGGGGCGGCTGCGCGGGCGAGGGGGCGCCGAAGCCCGAGCGGGGGTCCTGTGGCGCGCCGAAGCCTCCGCCCTGCGGGGCCGGCGGGCCCTTCGGCGGCTCGGGGGGCTGGGGCGGCTGTGACATCGGCTTTCCTCTGGGTGCGCGGACGGGGGTACGAATCCCGCCAGTGTGCGGCAGGCGAGCGGGTGTTCTTTGTACCACCCGGCACCGACGCCGCACGGGCCGATCCCTGGAGGTATCAACCACCTGAGACCGGCCCGTGACGAGACTGTTGCCCCTCGTCCGCCCCCGTGCGCGCGGCGCGGCCGCGCGCAACCCCTTACGCGTCGTCGGCCAGTTCGAGCCAGCGCATCTCGAGTTCGTCGCGTTCGGCGGCCAGTTCGCGCAGTTCGGCGTCGAGCTTGGCGACCGCCTCGAAGTCGGTGGCCTGTTCGGCGATGCGCTCGTGGAGCTTGGTCTCCTGCTCGCCGATGCGGTCGAGGCGGCGCTCGATCTTCTGCAGCTCCTTCTTGGCGGCGCGGGCGTCCGCGGCCGGCTTGGCGGGCTTGGCGGCGGCCGGGGCGGGGGCGGGCGGGGCCGCGGCCTCGATGACGCGCTGGCGGCGCTCCAGGTACTCGTCCAGGCCGCGCGGCAGCATCCGCAGGGTGCGGTCGCCGAGCAGGGCGAAGACGCGGTCGGTGGTGCGCTCGACGAAGTAGCGGTCGTGGCTGATGACGACCATCGAGCCGGGCCAGCCGTCGAGGAGGTCCTCCAGCTGCGTGAGGGTCTCGATGTCGAGGTCGTTGGTGGGCTCGTCGAGGAAGAGGACGTTGGGCTCGTCCATCAGCAGGCGCAGCAGCTGCAGGCGGCGGCGCTCACCGCCGGAGAGGTCGCCGACCGGCGTCCACTGCTTCTCCTTGGAGAAGCCGAACTTCTCGCAGAGCTGGCCGGCGGTCATCTCGCGGCCCTTGCCGAGGTCGACGCGGTCGCGAACCTCCTGGACGGCCTCCAGGACGCGCTTGGCCGGGGCGAGCTCGGCGACTTCCTGGGAGAGGTAGGCGAGCTTGACGGTCTTGCCGACGACGACCTTGCCGGCGGGCGGCTGCTTCTCGCCCTGCGTGCGCGCGGCCTCGGCGAGGGTGCGCAGGAAGGAGGTCTTGCCGGCGCCGTTGACGCCGACGAGACCGATGCGGTCGCCGGGGCCGAGCTGCCAGGTCAGGTGCTCGATGAGGGCCTTGGGGCCGGCCTGGACGGTGACGTTCTCCAGGTCGAAGACGGTCTTGCCGAGCCGGGAGCTGGCGAACTTCATCAGCTCGGAGCTGTCGCGCGGCGGCGGGACGTCGGCGATGAGCTCGTTGGCGGCCTCGATGCGGAAGCGCGGCTTGCTGGTACGGGCCGGGGCGCCGCGGCGCAGCCAGGCGAGCTCCTTGCGGACGAGGTTCTGCCGCTTGGCCTCCTCGGTGGCGGCGATGCGCTCGCGTTCGGCGCGGGCGAAGACGTAGTCGCTGTAGCCGCCCTCGTACTCGTGGACGGTGCCGCGCTGGACGTCCCACATGCGGGTGCACACCTGGTCGAGGAACCAGCGGTCGTGGGTGACGCACACCAGCGCCGAGCGGCGCTGCTGCAGGTGGCCGGCGAGCCAGGAGATGCCCTCGACGTCGAGGTGGTTGGTGGGCTCGTCCAGGACGATCAGGTCCTGGTCGGCGATGAGCAGCTTGGCCAGGGCGATGCGGCGGCGCTCGCCGCCGGAGAGCGGGGCGATGACGGTGTCCAGGCCCTGCGGGAAGGCGGGCAGGTCCAGGCCGCCGAAGAGGCCGGTGAGCACGTCGCGGATCTTGGCGTTGCCGGCCCACTCGTGGTCGGCCAGGTCGCCGATGACCTCGTGCCGGATCGTTGCTGCGGGGTCGAGGGAGTCGTGCTGGGTGAGCACGCCCAGGTGCAGGTGGCCGGCGTGGGTGACGCGGCCCTTGTCGGCCTCCTCCAGCTTGGCGAGGATGCGGATGAGCGTGGTCTTGCCGTCGCCGTTGCGGCCGACCACGCCGATCCGGTCGCCCTCGTTGACGCCGAGGGAGACGCCGTCGAGCAGGGCACGGGTGCCGTACACCTTGTCGACGGCTTCCAGATTGACCAGGTTGGCTGCCATTGCGCTCCTCGCTGTGCGTTACTCCTCCAGCATCCCATGCCGTGCGTCGTGCCCCGCCCGGACCCTTGCGGCCAGCTCGACCAGGCCCCATCCCCCCACCGTCATCAGCACCGCCGCGGGCGCGGTGACCGGCACCGCTACCAGCAGCGCCGTGTGTCCGTGCCACAGGCCGCCGAATCCGACCAGTGACAGCCCGAGCACCCCGAGAAGCGCCAGCGTCACGCCGGCCGCGGCGACAGGCCCGCCCAGGCGGCGGGTGGCGGTGGGGCCGGTCGCCGGCGGGCGCTCCGCGCGGCGGAAGACCGTGACGAGCAGGGCCGTGACGACCGCGGCCGCCGCGAGGCGCAGGGGCGCCTGCGCCCACCAGGCAGTGCTCGCGGGAACGGGCGGGGTGACGCCGGCGGCGAGCAGCGCCGCGTACACGGCGAGCATCGCCGTCAGGTGCCACAGGAACGCGGTCATGGCGATGCCGTTCGCCGCGACCACCGCCCGCCAGGCGCGCGGCCGCGCCACGAGCCGGGTGCCCGGGCCGCGCAGCAGCTCGACGGCGCCCACCAGCCACATGCCGTGGCAGAGCAGGGCGAGGGTGGGCGGTGCCATGTTGCTGATCCGCTCGCCGGGCATGCCGACCATGGACAGGGGGTACGGGCCGAGGCCCACCAGCGCCACGGCCCCCGCCAGCCCGCCGCCGGCGAGCAGGGCGGGGCGGCGCAGCCGGCCGTCGGCCCGCAGGAAGCCGAGCTGGTGGACGGCGAGCCAGACGAAGGCGAAGTTCAGGAACTCGGCGTAGGGCACGCCGGCCACGAAGCGCAGCACGTCCACGGCCGCCGCGGCGGCGACGAGCGCGGCGAAGGCCGCCCACCCGTACCGCTGGTGCAGCCGCAGCAGCGGCGGTGTGAAGGCGACCATGGCCAGGTAGATCCCGATGAACCACAGCGGCTGCGTCACCAACCGCGCGGCTACCCCCGCTGTCTCCCCCTCCCCACCGATTGCCTGCACCACGAGTGCCCCACCGCCCCACACGGCGACGAACACTCCCGTGGGCCGCAGCAGCCGCTGCAGCCGTCCCCGCAGGAAGACCGCGTACACCGGCCCCTGCGTGCGGCGGGCCAGCGAACGGTAGGACAGGGCGTGCGAGAACCCGCCGACGAAGAAGAACACCGGCATGACCTGCAGCACCCACGTGAGCACCTGCAGCCCCGGCTGCACGGCGAGCAGGTTGCCCATCTCCACCCGCCGGTCGCCCTCGGCGACGGTGACCGCTGCCATCAGCCAGTGGCCGAGCACGACGGTGCCCAGGGAGGCGACGCGCAACAGGTCGACGTAGCGGTCACGGGCGGCGGGAGTGGCCTCGGCGAGGCCCTTGGCGGTGATGCGGGAAGCCATGGGCGCACTCTCGCGCCCGGGGGACGGCCCGCACCACCGCCGGGGTACTCAGAGGGGAACTAAGTACGTGGGGTCCCTCGGGTGCTCTGCGGGTCAGATGCGGACCTTGCCGCCGCTGCTCCGGCCGGTGCCGGTCGCGATCTGGCCCCACTTGATCCAGCCGTTGCCCTTGTCCCCGCCGTTGTTGATCCAGGCGCGCACGGCGCCGTCGGCGTCGACCATGAGGTAATCGGCCTTGCCGTCCCCGTTGACGTCGGCGAAGCGCACCAGGTCGCCGGAGTCGCCGGTGCCGGTGGCGACGCGGCCGTAGTTGATCCAGCCGCCGTGGCCGTCACCGCCGTCGTTGGCCCAGGCGCGGACGCCGCCGTTGTCGTCGACGGCCAGGTAGTCGGCCCTGCGGTCACCGTCGATGTCAGCGAAGCGCACCTTGGAGCCGGGCATGCCGACGCCGGTGGCGATCTGACCGTAGGAGGTCCAGCCGTTCCCCTGGTCGCCGCCATTGTTGATCCAGGCGCGGACGGCGCCGTTGTCGTCGACGACGAGGTAGTCGGCCTTGCCGTCCCCGTTGATGTCGGCGAAGCGCACCTTGCTGCCCGGTGCGCCGGTGCCGCCGGCGAATTGACCGTACTTCTTCCAGCCGTTGCCCGAGTCGCCGCCGTTGTTCAGCCAGGCCCGGACGGAACCGTCCTTCTCGAGGATGAGGTAGTCGGCCCTGCCGTCGCCGTCGATGTCGGCGAAGCGCACCTTGGAGCCGGAGGCCATGACGCCGCCGGCGAACTGGCCGAGGGACTTCCAGCCGTTGCCGGTGTCGCCACCGTTGTTGAGCCAGGCGCGGACGAGGCCGTCGTCCTCGACGACGAGGTAGTCGGCCTTGCCGTCCCCGTTGATGTCCACGGTGGAGTCGCCCAACGGTGCGCTGACCGGCGGGGCCGGTTTCACGTCGACGGACTCCCGGACCCAGCCGTCGGCGGCGGCCCGTGCGATGCCGCCGTAGAAGGCCTCGGCCATTTTCACGTAGCCGGCGTCGTTGGGGTGGAGGTTGTCGACGAGGTCGTCCTTGGTGACGGCACCCATGTCGACGTAGCCGACGTGCAGCCCCTTCTTCCGCCGCTCCTCGACCAATTGCGGAACGAACTTGTTGTACCGCTCGACGCGCTGCTGCCGGCTGGGGTCGTCCTTGGTTCCGTTGGGCACCAGCGACGAGACGAGAAGGGTGACGTCGGGGGCGGCGGTGGTGATGCGGTCGACGAGATCGGTGAGCCGGGCCGGGGCTTCGTCGGCGTGGAAGTCGCGGTCGATGTCGTTGGTGCCGATGTCCAGCAGAACGACATTGGGTTTGGCGTCCGCGAGCCAGTGCTCGATGTTGTCGGACAGATCGTCGATCATCCATCCGGAATGACCTTCATGGTTCTGTCCATTGGTCTGCACGGAGCCGACGAACTGCAGATTGTCGGCGTGCGCAGCCAGCCGGCTGCGCAGTTCGGCGCGATAACCGGAACCGGTGGAACTACCGGCGCCACGGGTGATCGAGTCACCGAGCGGCATCACCTTGAGCCGCGGCACCTTCCAGGCCGGGGCGGCGTTCGGCGAGGCGGTGGCCGCCGGAGCCGTGGACGCGGCCGCGACGGCCGGACCAGCGACGAAGACGCCCGCCACCAGCGAGGTTGCCAGGGCGGGCACCAGGAACCGAGCCGCATGTCTGCGGCGGGCGTGAGTTCTGCGCATCATGTCCGTGACTCTTTCTCAGGGCTGCTCACCGGCAGCCGGTCATGCTCCGTGACAGCAGTTCGCTCCGGAGCACGGTCATTGTCACAAACACCGATCAGTGCCGGTTAATGGACCCCGGCCTTTCTCCGCCGAGAAGACGACTCGCGAAAACATCTGGAATTAGCCGCTCCGGTTTTCTGGCGCTTCGTCACCCATGGGGCCGTCTCCGACTGGTGATACGTTTCCGATCTCCGGCATGTGACCGATTCCGGAATTCCAAACCAGAGGGAAAAGGCACCATGACTTCTAGACGTCCGCGCACCGCCTGGGCGACCGGCCTGCTCGCGACCGCGGCGGCCGCCGGCCTGCTCACCGCGCCGTCCGCACACGCCGTCGCTGGGGACCCGGTCAAGGACTCCTTCGCGTTCTCCGCGAAGCTCGACATCGCCGCGACGCCAACCACTGCTTCCCGCAGTTGCTCCGCCGCCCTCGTGGCCAACCAGTGGCTGATAACCGCGGCCAGTTGCTTCGCCGACTCCCCCAACGCCGGCTTCGCGATCCCGGCCGGCAAGCCCGCGGCCCCGACAACCGCCACCATCGGCCGCGCCGACCTCACGCGCGAGACGGGCGCCGTAGTGGACGTGGTCGAGCTCGTGCCGCGTGCGGACCGCGACCTGGTGCTGGCCAAGCTCGCCAAGCCGGTCACCGGCATCGCCCCGGTCGCCGTCACCACGAACGCCCCGCTGGCGGGTGAGGAACTGCGGGTCACCGGCTACGGGCGGACCAAGGACGAGTGGGTTCCGGACCGCCTGCACACCGCGACCTTCTCGGTGGGCACCCTGAACGGCACGACCGTCGGGCTGGCCGGCAAGTCTGCGGGCGCGGCCGTGTGTCAGGGCGACACCGGCGGTCCGGCGTTCCGCGAGGTCGGCGGCCGCGCCGAGCTGGTGGCCGTCAACAGCCGCTCCTGGCGGGGCGGCTGCTTCGGTACGGACGAGAAGGAGACCCGTACGGGGGCGCTCGACACCCGCGTCGACGACCTCGCCGGCTGGGTCCGCGAGGTCACCACGCCTCCGGAGCCCAAGCCCCGGCCCTCCGCTCCCCTCGGTGACTACCAGGTCGACTTCGACGGTGACGGCAAGGCCGACTACGTCGTCGTCGACGACAACGGCGCCGTCCGGGTCTGGCTCAACCAGGGTGGTGACACCGGCAAGGGCTGGAAGGGGCTCGGACAGGTCGCCTCGGGCGTGGGCGTTCCCGGCACCAAGGTGCGCTTCGCCGACATCGACGGTGACGGCAAGGCCGACTACCTCGCCGTCGACGACAACGGCGCCGTCCGCGCCTGGCTCAACCGCGGTGGCGACACCGGCAACGGCTGGAGCACGTACGGCCAGCTCGCCAGTGGTGCCGGGGCGGGCAGCAAGGTCCGCTTCGCCGACCTCAACGGCGACCGCAAGGCCGACTACCTGATCGTCGAGGACAACGGCGCCGTCAAGGCCTGGCTCAACAACGGCGGTGACCCGGCGGGCAGCAACGGCTGGAAGTCGCTCGGCCAGATCGCCGGCGGTACCGGGGCGGGCAGCAAGGTGCGCTTCGCCGACATCGACGGTGACGGCAAGGCCGACTACCTCGTCGTCGAGGACGACGGCGCCGTCAAGGCCTGGCTGTTCAACGGCGGCGACACGGCCGGCAGCAACGGCTGGAAGACCGCCGGCCAGATCGCCGGCGGCGTGGGCTCCGCAGGCAGCAAGGTCCGGTTCTCCGACATCAACGGCGACCGCAAGGCCGACTACCTCGCCGTCGACGACAACGGCGCGATCCAGGCCTGGCTGAACAACGGCGGCGACACGGGCAACGGCTGGATCAAGGTCGGCCTGTTCGCCGGCGGGGTCGGCTCCCCCGGCAGCAACATCCACATCTGATCGGGAGCGCACGGCTCGTCGAGCCGGTCAGCGGCCCATGACGCGCGGCGTGGGTACCTCCACAGGCACCCGCGCCGCTTCGTCGTCCCGCCTGCGCGGGCAGCAGGCGCCGTCAGCCCGCCACCACCGTCGCCCCCGGCACCGGGCCGCGGGCCGTGCGCACCGCCCGGCAGGTGCCGGAGGCGGTCAGGGCGTCGGCCACCTTGCGGGCCGCGGACTCGTCCGCCGCCAGGAAGGCGGTCGTCGGGCCCGAGCCGGAGACCAGCGCGGCCAGGGCACCGGCGCCGCTGCCCGCGGCGAGGGTCCCGGCCAGCGCCGGGCGCAGGGACAGGGCGGCCGGCTGCAGGTCGTTGGCCAGCACGGCCGCGAGGGCGGGCGCGTCACCGGCGCGCAGGGCGGCGAGGAGGTCCGCCGAGGGCTCCGGGTCGGGGACGGCCGTCCCGGCGCGCAGGCGGTCGCACTCGGCGTACACGGCCGGCGTGGACAGGCCGCCGTCGGCGACGGCGAAGACCCAGTGGAAGGTGCCGCCGGTCTCCAGCGGCGTGAGCAGCTCGCCCCGGCCGCGGCCGAGGGCCGCGCCGCCGACGAGGCTGAAGGGCACGTCGCTGCCGAGCTCGGCGCAGATCTCCAGCAGTTCGTCCCGGGAGGCGCCCGTGCCCCACAGGGCGTCGCAGGCCAGCAGGGCGCCCGCGCCGTCGGCGCTGCCGCCGGCCATGCCGCCCGCGACGGGGATGTCCTTGGCGATGTGGATGTGCACATTCGCCTCGCGCCCGTGCCGGGCGGCGAGGGCCAGGGCGGCGCGCGCGGCCAGGTTGCCGGCGTCCAGGGGCACCTTGTCCGCGTCCGGCCCCTCGCAGGTGACCTTCAGCCCGTCGTGCGGGCGCACGGTGACCTCGTCGTACAGGCCCACGGCCAGGAAGACGTTGGCCAGGTCGTGGAAGCCGTCCGGCCGCAGCGGGCCCACGGCCAGCTGGACGTTGACCTTGGCCGGTACGCGGACCGTGACGGATGCGGTCACTGGGCGGCGCCCTTCTGCTCGGCGATCGCGGCGAACTCGTGGACGGTCAGGGCCTCCCCGCGGGCCTGCGGCGAGATCCCGGCGGCCACCAGGGCCGCCTCGGCGGCGGCCGCCGAACCGGCCCAGCCGGCCAGCGCCGCGCGCAGCGTCTTGCGGCGCTGCGCGAAGGCGGCGTCGACCACGGCGAAGACCTCTTCCTTGGTCGCCGTCGTCTCCACCGGCTCGCTGCGGCGCACGAGCGAGACCAGGCCCGAGTCGACGTTGGGCGCCGGCCAGAAGACGTTGCGGCCGATGGCGCCGGCACGCTTGACCTCCGCGTACCAGTTGGCCTTCACCGACGGCACGCCGTACACCTTGTTGCCCGGCCGCGCGGCGAGTCGGTCGGCGACCTCCGACTGCACCATCACCAGCGTGCGCTCGATGGTGGGGAAGCGGTCGAGCATGTGCAGCAGCACCGGGACGGCGACGTTGTACGGCAGGTTGGCCACCAGCGCCGTCGGCGCCGGGCCGGGCAGCTCGGCCACGTGCATGGCGTCGCTGTGCACCAGCGCGAACCGGTCGGCCCGCCCCGGCAGCCGGGCGCCGATCGTCGAGGGCAGCGCGGCCGCCAGCACGTCGTCGATCTCCACGGCCGTCACCCGGTCGGCGACCTCCAGCAGGGCCAGCGTCAGCGACCCCAGGCCGGGGCCGACCTCGACGACCACGTCGTCGGGCCGCACCTCGGCGGTCCGCACGATGCGGCGCACGGTGTTGGCGTCGATCACGAAGTTCTGACCGCGCTGCTTGGTGGGGCGGACCCCGAGGGCGGTGGCCAGTTCGCGGACGTCGGCCGGGCCGAGCAGGGCGCCGGACTCGCCGGAGGGGTCTGTGCTGGGGCTGGAGCTCACCCGTGAAGTTTACGGCCGCACACCGGCCACGGGCTCGCCCCCCGGCTGACGTACAGCTTCTTCGCCCGGAACGTCTGCTCGTCCGACGAGGCGTCCTGCGGGCGCCCGCTGCCGCCCAGCGACTGCCAGGTGCGCACGTCGAACTGGTACAGCCCGCCGTACGTGCCCGACGGGTCCACGGCGTCGGGCCGCCCGCCCGCCTCGCACTGGGCCAGCGCGCCCCAGTTCAGGTGGTCCGCGCCCTGCACGGTGGTCGGCCTGGCCTTCGTCCCCACCTTGATGATCTCCGCCCTGGGCTGCTTCACCACCTGCGTGGAGACCTTCTTCGGCTTCTGCTGCACCCCGTTGACCGTGCGCAGGGCGTACGTCACCCGCTGCACGCCCTTCTCACCACGCTGCACAACCACTTCCGTGCCCTTGTACAGCGTCGGATCCTGGCGGCGCTCGGTCGGGAAGTCGATGGGCTCCTCGCGCGTCTCGGTGTCGGCCGAGATCCGCATGATGGAGATCGTCTGCCCCTCGCGCGGAAAGCTCTCCGGATCCACGGACGTGGTGTCCTGGCCGTTCAGGCCGATCCCGGCCTGCGCCAGCGCCTCGCGCACGGTCGCCGCGTTCGTACGGATCGTGCGCTCCCGGCCGTCGGCCATGAAGGTCACCGTGCGCTCCGTGCGCACGTCCAGGTCCAGGCCCTGGCGCCCGATGGGCGCCGAACGGGACGCCGACAGGTACGCCCCCTCGGCCCGCACGCCCAGCTGCCGCAGGGCACCGTCGACCGTACGGGCCGTCGTCCACACCTGGCGCCGCTCCCCGTCGAGCGTCAGCGCCACGGGCCGCCCGTACCGCACGATCACCTGGTCACCGGCCGCCAGATCGTGATGCGGCCCGGGCGCCACGATGTCGTGCTCCCCGACGGCCATCCCCTCGTCGTCCAGCAACTCGGCCACGTCACCGGCGAACGTGTGCAGGGTGCGGGGCCTGCCGTCGACACTGAGCTGGACGGTCTTGTCCCCGGCGATGAACGCGGACGTCCCGCCGGCCAGAAAGGCCACGACGAGCGCCTGCGGCACCAACCGCCGCAACGCGTCGGGCCGCTCCCCCCGCCGCCGCCGCGCGGCAACCCGATCCCCCTCGGCACCCCCGGCCGCCGCCGCCCGCGCCCGCCGCGCGGCGGCCCGGCCGGCGGGAGCGGGGTCCTGCCCGGCGTCTTCCCCTCCCGCGTCGCCGGGCGGCCCCCCGGCGACGTGCCAGCCGGGGGCGTCGCCGCCGACGAGCGGATACCCGTCCGGCGCACGGCCACCGGCGCCACCGGCGCCCCTGGCCACCCGCGCCCGCCGCGCGGCGGCCCGGCCGGCGGGAGCGGGGTCCTGCCCGGCCGGGTACGGCCCGACGTCGGCGCCGGCGGGTGGGTAGCCACCCCCGCGGCCCCCGGAGAGGTGCCCTCCCTCGTCGTCGGACCGCCAGGCGCCGGCCGGCTGCGGGCCGCCGACACCTTCGCGACCGGCCGCGGGCACCGACGTTCGCCGGCGCCGGGCCGTGGCGCGGCCGCCGGAGGCCTCGCCGTCGGGCAGGTGCCCGTCCATGGCGGAGACCGGGGAGGCCTCCGTCCGTTTCCGGCGCCCCCTGCCGCTCGCCGCGGCCCGCCGCGCCGCTGCGCGGCCGCCGGGGGCCGCCGTCTCGCCGGGGGCACCCGCGCCGGTCAGCGGCTCGCCATCCGCCGGGGGCGCCTCGCCGCGTCCGCGACGCTCCCGGGCCCGCCGGGCCGCCGCGCGGCCGCCGGGGGCACTCGGGCCGTCCATCGGGGGCACCTCTGCGCGCCTGCGCCAATCCTCGCCGGGGGCGCCCGGCCCGCCGTTGACCGGCAGGGCCTCCGCGGGCGGGCGCCGGTCCGGGACGTCCCCCGGCTCGCCGCCGGGCACGTGGCCGGCCGGGGGCATCTCCGTCCGCTTCCGCCGCTCCTTGCCGCCCGCGGCGGCGGCGCGGCGCGCCGCCGTGCGGGGGCCGTCTGCCGGCTGCGGCCCGCTGGCCGGCTCGCCGCGCCTCCACCAGTCCCTGCCGCCCGCGGCCGCCCGCCGGGCCGCCGCGCGGCCGCCGGGGGCAGCAAGGAGCGGCGGAAGCGGACGGAGATGC